>NZ_JAJRBM010000195.1 GCF_028679455.1 Methanospirillum sp.
TTACCCTGACCTAATGAACCGGAGGAGATCAGGATAGTCTCATTTGTCCGGGTATTTTTTCGGAAAATATCAGAATATCCATTTAGATCCTCATTGACCAGATCATGAGCAACTGAAGAGAAGACTACATATGTTCCATCTTCACTCACCATTGAATCCTGTGATGCACCACTTACCTGATTGCCATTACTATCTGTTGATACACGGATGATCTGATCTGAAGACCTGTTCCACAGAAAAATATCAGAACATTCGTTGGTATCCCCAGGTACAATATTTCGGGCATATGAAGAGAAAGCAATGAACTTTCCATCCTCACTGATTGAAGGAGAACCTGAGGAACCATTTGCCAGTTCACCTAAGAAACCATGGGAGATCAGGATTGTTTTACTGGTTATCTGATCACAGAGATAGATCTGGGTCTTCCCGTTCGAACCGGCAGGAGTCAGGTTACCTGCACGTGATTCAACCGTGATATATCGACCATCACCTGAAATTGAGGGGTGATTAGAGGGGTTGTCTGCAGATGAGCCATCAGGTGAACGCGAAATCAACGAGGTTGTACCGGCTGAAACAGGAGTATCTCCGATACATGCGACAATGGAGCATATAATAAGAATCAATATGAGAAAACCGGAGATAGATCTCAATAGATAACCCCGCCGGAATATCCAGATGATAATGTCCTTTGAATCAGTGATGATGCCCCAACAGGAGGTTTGATCTCCAATGTAAACGTTTCCCCTGCATCAGGGCCGTTTACATTTAATGTAACCTGTATTCTGTTACCTGGAGCCAACGTCCCTGATAACCCGGATTCGAGTTGTTGCACCTCCCCATCATTTACGGTGTAGAGAAAAACAACCTTTGAAAGATCTATAGCTTGGCCCCCTTCGGGAACGGCTAGATAGAATGTAAGTTTGGTCAATGGGCTGCCATCACCATACAAATATCCATCTAGAACAAGATTTGAGGTGCTTTGTTTAATACCGGAATACGTGATCTGGGAATTATATGAGGTAAAATCCCAGTAAACAAGAATTAACCCGCCGGAATATCCAGAATTAATTGTTCCTAGGATGAGGATTGGTTGGCAATTAGCCGGGATTATTTCAACTGAAAAAGACTTCCCGGCACCTTTTTGAAATGAAACCGGGATCTCTATTTTCATCTGGGTCTTATCACCAGGATTCAGAACATCTGCCGGGGTAAATGAGGTACTAGTACTAGAAAGAACAACAGGAGCATCTGAATAATTATTCCAGATGATCTTTGCCTTTGTTAGATCAACTGATGAGTTACCGGAATAAGGAACAGCTAGCGATATCGTGAGGTTTGTTAGATTCCCGTTACTCCATCCTCCATAGCACTGCCCATTAATAGTCAGAAGGGAATTTGTTTTTTCAGGTAGTTGAGGAGTTGTAAAGAGAGTGCCAACCTTTCCGGTATGGTATGGAATCGTCTCAACCATCTCAGTTGGTGAAGAGAAACCGACCGGAAGCATCTCCAGTTGAATCTTTCCGGTTTCTCTGATCTTTCCACTTACATTACATGCAATGTCAAATAACTCCCCGTATTCTAGATAATCATCAGAGTCTCCCTGAACTTTCTGGAACACCGTCCAGTTACCGGAATCGGGATAGACGAGGCCGCCGGTTTTCTGATATCCAAGGATTAACAGCGACGTTCCTGTATCTATCCGCATCACGATGTGGGAGAGATCCACTTCAGGAGATCCTGCAGATAACCGGACTGGAATCTGAATATACGTGTAATTCTCTCCAGCATCCCTGATGATCTGTGGTGAACCATCGACCTGAAGAAAAGAGGGAGTTTGAAGTTGATCAGAGTGCGGTGCTGCTGCACTACAGATCTGAAAACATGCCATGGAGAGTAGAAGCAATATTCCCACCAAAAAATATCGAGACATCAGTAAATCACCCCACCGACATATCCTGAAGACAATGTTTTAGAGATTATTGTGCTGCTTCCGACATCGGGCATTATTTCCAGAGTAAACGACTCTCCACCAGATATCCGGCCTTGACCAGAGCCTATGGTCAGATTAACGCCATACGTATCTCCACTTGCGAGAATCTTGCCGTCAGGGATATCAGAGACAAGTCTGACTGGTAGCATCTGATTTGTGCTTGACCAAAGGAACTCAGCCTTTGACAGATTCAGCGGTAAAAAACCTTCAGGATTGATTAAGTAAATTTTTATTTTTGATAACTTCGCAGATTCAATGGTGCCATAGATGTACCCAGAGAGGACAAGTTGCGGCTCAAGGTATGAACCTGGATACAGAAGGGTAGTATTGGTTCCCTCATCGGAAAAATACCCGTTTAAGTAATATCCTCGTCCGGTATCAGGAAGTAACTGGAGAGTAAAAAGCCCGCCTGATATTATCCTGTTCTTCGGAACGAGTGTAATATCGACTATCTCACCATTCGTTAAAATTTTATCACTGTCTCCTGCCAGAATTCCTGATACATTCCATTCTCCTTGTGAAGCTGACTCTGCGGAATAGTTCAACCACTCTGTTGATTCATTTGTAGAATACGAGAACTTCACGTTCGTGAGATCAACAGGATTTCCACCGTCAGCCAGGGAGAGATGAAGAAGGATCTTCTGAAGTCTGGCATCCTGTACAACACCATACACAGCCCCGACAAGTTCCATGGCACGCTCCTCATGAATTAGAGCAACAGGGTGATTTGTTGAAGGGATTGAAAGTGATAACTGCGTGGTATTTTCTGCAAAGAGAGGAACAGAACCAGCAATTACAGCAGATTCACTGTCCACGGGGATAATCTGCAGATGAGCCGAATCACCGCCACGGAACGGATGTGACAAGTGCAGATTCAGAACCCACAGTTCCCCTTCCTCAAGCAGATTATCTGAATCACAAAATAAACAGGTCTTATTCCATAAACCAGAAGAACCACTCTGGTCGTACTGGAGAATCATCTGGGTACTGGCATTACTGGTAACCATCAGACAGTTACTCATGTTTACCGGTGCATGCCCGGCTGTCAGACGGAACGGAACTTCAATCTGTGACACCTTGCCAGATTCATGAGAATCATACCCGTAGACATTCCCAAAAGACTCAAAGTCGTAAACAGGATCTGCAGAACTTTTCAATAATGGAGTTACCTGAGAAACAAGTGATGGAACAGTGAGACCTAAAGAGACTGGAGCAAAAATTCCGGTATCAACAGTTATCGAGATCCTTGAACCCGGGGTTATCGGGGATTCAGGCATGATATATATTGTGCCAATCTCTCCCGCCTGAATAATCGGAGACCTCCCGTTCGGTGAGATGTTCCATCTTCCCGGAGTAAGGAGTCCTGAGAAATCAGATGCTGGAGTCAGTTGTGAGATGCCTGAAGGGGTTGATAAATAAAATGAAGTATGGGTCAAATCCACTGGATTATCCTCTGGTGAACGGAGAAAGAGTTGAAGCATTGTAATATTTGTTGGATGAATGGCTCCTCCAAAACCTGTTACATCACCAGCAATCATCTCAATACTATCATTTGAATCAGAATCTGATAGAGCGAGACCCGGAGCAAAGCCACATACTAATGCCAGACCTATAAGAAAAGACAGAGCCCGGGGTGAATTAATAATCATAATCACACCATATTGGGTAAAAAGTCAAATTATTGAGAAATTTACTCCTGATTACACATGTACACCAATATAACTCCATCATACCCCCGACTAGGAATGTCCACAACCAGACACAGTTAAGATTATTATTGCGTACACAATATTAAACAAATCGATTGAGTTTTTGTTAAATAAATTCTGACACAAATTTATTTCGGATAATTTATGATCAATAATTATTCGCTGAAATCATTCCGATCTAAACCCAAATACATAAAAATAAAGCGATCAACTATTAACCCTGACTGATATTCGATGATCGGCCACTGGCCGCTGATTGTTATGATAAAAAATTTATCCCAGGTTGATATCTCCCGAAAAAAGATCCTCCTCCGGGTTGACTTCAATTCACCGATTGACCCACAGGCAGGAGTGATCCTTGATGACAAACGCTTCAGGGAACATCTCAAGACCATTCAGGCGCTCAGGGATGCGATCTGCATCATCATCACCCATCAGAGCAGACCGGGAAAGAAGGACTTCACTTCACTCGAAGCACATGCAAACCGTCTGCAACAGCTTTTGGGAAAACCGGTCACCTTTATCGATGATATATTCGGCCACACCGCCCAGGATGCAGTCAGAAATGCAAAACCAGGCGACGTGATTATGCTTGAGAATGTCAGGTTCAATGCAGAAGAGAACCTGAAACTCAACGGCGAGGAATCTGCCAAGACCCTGCTCATCAGAAAACTCTCACGAATGGGCGATATTTTTGTGAACGATGCCTTTGGAACTGCTCATCGTTCCCAGCCGACAATAGTGGGCCTTCCTGAAGCGATGCCATCATATGCAGGTCTTTTAATGGAGAAGGAGATTACAAACCTCTCACGGGTCTTTGAGGGAGCTCCAAGGCCGGTCACCTTTGTCCTAGGAGGCACAAAAGTTGATGATTCTATCGATGTGGCTCACCATGTGCTCTCGAATGGAATCGCAGATCGGGTTGTAACCATCGGTGTAGTGGCAAATATTTTCCTCGCTGCCCAGGGAGTTGCAATCGGCAAGCCATCAGCAGACCTGATTACCCAACTCGGATATGATAACCAGATCGAAATAGCGAGAACAATTCTCGATGAATTCGGCGAAAAAGTCTTTGTTCCTGAGGCAGTTGCGATCCGCAAAGATGGCCTCCGCGTAGAAATACCGGTTGATCAGATCCCTGAAGACTGTCCAATCCTCGATATCGGGGGAACAGGGCTGAAAGAATGTCTTGATATCCTTCGAAACTCTCATACAGTGGTTCTGAACGGACCGGCAGGACTCTTTGAGGAGGCTGATTTCGCACTCGGAACGTACGAGATCATCAAAGCAGCGGCAGAAGTCAGGTTCTCGGTAGTAGGCGGCGGACATACTGCAGCAGTCATAGAAAAGATGGGGTATGACAATAAGTTCACCCATATCTCAACCGGTGGCGGTGCCTGTATCGAGTTCCTTACCGGAAAGAAACTCCCTGCCATTGCAGCACTCGAAAAGAGTGCTCATAAATTTCAATAACCCTCTTCTTCTCTCCTGCTCGATTCAAATAGTCACGTTCATTCCTACAGAAAATAAAACCTGATAGAGAGTCCGTGAACTGAATGGGAAACGAGACAATAGCACTTACTCATATAGCCCTATATGTGACAGATCTTACGCGGAGTATACCATTCTACCGGGATATTCTTCATATGACGGTTTCAGATCCGATCTCACTCAAAGAACAGTCAACCGGACTGAGATACGGGCACTCCCTGATCACACACGGACCCTCTGTTGTACGGAACCTGATCAGCAGGGCAAAACCGGCTGCATATCAGCATATGTTCACTGATATCTGCCATTGCAGTACCGCAGATGGTACCGTAAGTCTTATTCTGGTCCAGCAAACCCATCCGGAGAAGGGTTATACCAGATCGGTCACCGGAAATACAGTATACGGGTTTTCATGTCACCTTTCACCTGACATCGATCTCGATGATCTGGCATGGGATATGGATATCGCAGATATTCCATTTCAGCATGGAGATACGGGAACTGACGGGTTGGAATATTCTCTGAATGCTGAACATTCACTTTTCATCAGGGATCCTGATGGCCGCATGATAGAACTTGTCCCCTCATCCAAGAATGGAGAATTTCTTACCGGAATCAAATCTGCATTCCTCTATGTGAATGATATCCAGGCAAGTAAAAAATTTTATACCGAAACATGCGGTCTGACCGACATCACTCCTCCTGCTATAGCCCAAAAAGACTGGAAAAAGAGCATCATCTGGATGGGGACCCCGGGAGGAACACCGGTACTTGTGCTGTATCAGGTTATGAATCCTGACGGAACCCGGATTGAGGCTGGTGGATACGGGCTCGATCATCTTGGCCTGTCAGGAATATCAAAAGGAAAAGAAACCATTTCAGAACCGGGATGCGTTACCATACACCCACCAAGGAATGGAGGTTTTAGTACATATCTGGAAGATCCAGATGGGTACCTGATCGAAATGAGGATGTAATGCTGAAGATCAGCTCTAATCTTCAGGTTCAAGATACAAGCCACTTTCTTCAGCCTTCATTCTCCGCTTCATCTTCTCGAGCTCCAGGGGTGTTGGAACCTTGGTCAACGGATCTTTCCGGGTGAGGGAAAAATACGTGATGAATAAAAGCATGATGACCGCAATCAGCAGGGCAAAATCAAGACCTGATAGTAATCCTGCCAGAAATCCGATAAGTGTAAGCAGGACAAGACTGAAGACCAGTACCAGGCTCCACATTTTCAGTCCCATAATCGATTAAACAATGTATTGGATGGCACATAAAATTTATCTGTACAAGATCTTCAGCGGTATCCTACTCATCAGATTGTAGAAATTTCAGTCACGCGGAAATAACCGATATCAGACAGGAAGACCATGACCAGCCAAAAAGTAGAACCGATATGGAAGGTGGTAGCAGGCCATGGATCTCATATCAAAGCAACTCGTGATATGCTATCGATCCAGAACCGAGGGATAACCCAGGAGATTCCCCTTTCAGCTCTTGATCATCTCCTGATTATAGGTGGACACCATATCCAGACATCTGCGATTACCACACTTCTAAACAACCAGATTTTCATCTCATTTCTGGAATCTGACGGTGAACCTGCAGGATACCTCAAACCATACGGATATACTCAGGACGATACCATCAGGGAGAACCAGAATCATGCCTCACCGTTTAGTTACGCCCTTATTTTTGCAAAAAGTGCTGCACGGGAACGAATTCTGACAATTGAGAGATGGAATGAAGAGGGGGATGGAAAGATCCTCTTCAGTGGTGAACTGGATATTCTGGATCAGGCAGTCCGTGAACTTGACAGCCTGATTAAGATCGAAGAGATCAGCAGGGTAGACCGCCTCATCAGGGATATGTACTATGAGATCATGAGCAGGTTGATCACTCCGGACCTGATTTTTAAACGAAGAAGTGGCAGACCATACCGGGATCCGGTGAATGCTATCCTCTCATTCGGTTATGCGATGCTCACTGCTGACTGTACCAGATCACTCATCGGTTCACACCTGGATCCGGATCAGGGGATGCTTAACCGGGGAAAACGTTCACTGGCAACCGACCTTGTAAACTGCTGGAAGACCAGAATGATAGATCTCGTCACGCTTGATCTGATCCACAAAGGGCGGGTTACACCTGATTCGTATGAATGCGGAGAAAAACGATGCATTCTGGCAGAACAACTGATACAAGATCTCATTGATCTCTACCAGTTGAGTATCAGACACGATGTCATCGAGACCCAGGTCATTACTCTGATCAAGGCACTAAACGGAGAAACTCCGTTTGAAATTCATCGATTTTAAAAAAAAGTTATTGCTGACGTGGCCGGGCCGGGCTGACCCCGATCCGTACGCCTCTGATCTCAGCCCCATCAAGCCGGGAGATAACCCGGTTTACATAGGAAGACGGCACCTGAACAAATGAGTATGCCGGGTACATCTGGATATCCCCGACTGCCCGCTCCGGCATATTACATGCAGATGAGACTGCATACACAATATCTCTAGGACTAAACCCATCTTTTCTCCCTGCTGAAATAAAGAGCCGGGCTGAACCAGGTTGTTCAGAAAACTGATTTTCAGGGATTTCATTTGCACCAGAAGAACCAGAATAACTTTTTTCTTTCAGAAATGCGGCTGCCAGTTGAATTGGATCATACCCTTCTGCGATCAGACCCTGGATTACTTCCTGATACTTGGTAAGGTCTTCAGTGCTGATGACCGTTTTTATCTTTGAGATCGTCTCTTGTGTTCTTGCTTCTGCTATTTCTGCAGCAGTCGGAATGGACATCCGGTGCATATGAGAGTTGGTCTGCCGCTGGATGTCTTTCATCCTCCAGCGATCACGAGGCATGACAAAACTGACCGACTTTCCACCTTTTCCGGCTCTGGCTGTTCTCCCAATCCGGTGAACATAATACTCGATATCCTGGGGAAGGTCATAGTTGAAGACCATCTCAACATCCTCAACATCAATCCCACGGGCAGCTACATCACTGGCGACAAGAATACTGATTGATCCTGAACGGAATCCGCCCATCACCCGATCTCGTTCACGCTGCTTCATATCCCCATGAAGAGCTTCGGCCTGATACCCTTGAGACTTCAACTTGCTGGCAATAACATCCACCATACGCCTGGTGTTTGCAAACACCAGTGCCTTTTGGGGGACATGCTTATCGAGCAGTCTGAAAAGGGCATCATCCTTTGCTGCCTCAACCAGTTCAATGTAGTACTGATCAATGCCCGGTCCGGTCAGTTCCTTGTGTGCGATCCTGACCATTTCGGGATCGCGCTGATACCGGCGGGAGATCTGGAGGATCGGTTTTGGCAGAGTTGCGGAGAATATAACAGTCTGTCGTTCACGGGGGACATATGAAAGAATGCTTTCAATGTCAGGTCTGAATCCCATGTCAAGCATCTGGTCAGCTTCATCAAGAACAACCAGATGAACCGATGAGAGACTCAAGGTAGTGCGCGCGATGTGATCCAACACACGACCCGGAGTTCCGATGCAAATATGAATACCGCGTTTTAATTCTCGTATCTGTCCGTCAATCGCCTGTCCGCCATATATCGGGAGTACATGTATCTCTTTTCTGTATTTGAGAAGGCGGGAATATTCAGCAGCGATTTGAACGCAAAGTTCTCTGGTTGGACAAAGAACAAGGACCTGAACCTCTCTGACTTCTTCCTTGCAGCGCTCAATACCAGGGATTGCATATGCTGCAGTCTTCCCTGTACCGGTTTGAGCCTGGCCGGCAATATCCTGCCCGGCCATAAGGAGTGGGATCGCCTGCTTCTGAATTGGCGTGGGTTCTTCAAATCCCATATCAGAGAGGGCGCGAAGAATAGGTGGTGAGAGATCTAGGTCCGAAAAAGAGGATATAGTCATCCCACATGATGGGACTCTCCGACATAAATATGCACGGATGGTTGGAGGTCGGCTCCAGATGTATGATATCAGTGTCGATCTCCATAGGTATAATTTTTTGGAATTTATCCTGAAAAATGAATTTTTTACTTGATTGTGAAATATATCAACATGACATTTATTATTTAAACATGCGCATTATACAAAATACAGGAAAATTAAAATATAAAAATAATAAAATAAAAATTACGAGAGGATCGGATTAATACAATCGAATATCTCGGTCTCAAATTTCTTTGCTACTACTTCAGTTGCAGACTCGATATATAATCTTACCAGAGGCTCAGTTCCTGAAGGACGAATCAGTGCCCAGGCATCAGGCCGATCAATCCGAATACCATCAACAGCGTTGATCATGTCAGAAGCAAACTTTTTGTTCACCGCATCGAGCAATAATTTCGCTTTATCGGTGTGAAACTTGTGCTTTAACATGACTGAAGGAGGAAGATCATCAACCAGCGTGCTAAGAGCCTGCTTTTTCATGGACAACAGATGAACCATCATCGCTGCGGTCATTCCACCATCACGACAGAACTGATGATCCGGATAAATAAGACCTCCATTACCCTCACCACCAAAGACTACCGGTTTCCCTTCATCCAGCAGTGCCCGCATCCGTCGTGCAACGTAAATACTCCCGACCGCGGTATAGTCAACCGTACAGGTATTGCGACTGCCAATCTGCTCAATCAACCTTGAAGAACTGACTGGCGTGACAATAATACCTGATTTTCCTGTACAGACTGCATCTGCAATAAGAGCAAACTCCTTATTCTCCTCGACAAAACGCCCTTTATTATCAATAAAAACAGCCCGGTCTGCATCCCCATCATGAGCAATCCCAAATGCTGCCCCCACCGAACAGACCAGATCTGCCATAGGTGCCAGACCTTCTTCTGAGGGTTCCGGATTTCGTGCAGGGAATCTGCCATCCGGTTGCGCATTAATTGTCAGAACCCGGCACTTCAGTTGTGAAAGTATTGCTGCAGTAGTCCGGTATGCAGCTCCGCAGCCTGCATCAATCACGACGGTCATACCTTCTCCAATGCCGGCAGGAACTTTTGAGACAACTCCCTCCACATACTCCTGAACCAGATCGGGAGCTGAACGTTCGTTTCCTACTGCTTCCCATCCTTTGGCAGAAAAGGTACCTGAAAAGACATGATCCTCAATGGCTATCGAGTTATCATCGTCCATCTCAGTCCCATCAGACTCGATAACCTTGACCCCGTTATATTCGCCTGGATTATGCGACGCGGTGATAACAATCCCGGCATCGAAGTGCTCTTTGACGATATACTGAAGTCCCGGAGTTGGCAGAATCCCGCAGTCCACCACATTGCAGCCAACTGCCATGAGCCCTGCTTTTGCAGCTGCAATGAGAGCCGGCCCTGAAGTCCGGGTATCACGTCCTACTGCCAGAGTTCCCGGGCGCATGCTCCCGACTGCCATTGCTATCTTCATTACCAGTTCGGGAGTCATCAGTTCCCCAACGACTCCTCTGACACCATTTGTTCCAAATAACTGTTTTTTCTTTGCTTCTGCCATGATCATCACATCAAATCAGACTCGGAATCCGGTATTTCAGGCTCTTCACCTTCAGATCCATTCTGATGATCTGCCTCTTGTGTTTGTTTGCGTCGTTTCTCTAGCTTTGCCTGCTGTTGCTCTTCCCTGAGTTTGAGGAGCCGGGCTGATGCTTCGGCAACCTGTCGCATAATACCGGTCACCTGGTCCTCTATCTCAATCTCTTCATCAACACCGATAGCGGTACTTTCAATCTCAAGAAGGAACCTGGCAACCTCACTCGCCTCAAAGAGCAGATCGTCAAGTTCTTCAGGAGTATAAAATCCGCACATCGCTCCATAAAGAAAAGTGGCACCCGCTTTGTTCACTTTTTTCTTAAACGAACTTCGTGCCTGATTCACCGCCTGGGGCGAGTAAGTACCAGTCATAAAAGGAACCAGTTCAGGAAGATTTCTGCCGATAAAGGTCATCTCTGCACCGGAAGAAGTCTGAAAATCTGCACAGAGACGCGATATCGCCCATTCCCGCGCGGTAATAAAGGTTCTTTTCCGAAGAAATTGATTGACCTGCAGATAAGAGGCTCCATCCACCTTCTTGAACTTATGATACTTGCCTGGATCATGTGAACGATGCGCCAAATCCATTCCATTACCATACGCCGCAAAATAAGATAAGATCCACTGATACCATGATGATCAGCTAGGCAGGTATACTGGATTTATTAGCTGGGAGTGATAACATATAGAAGGTTCTTCGGAACCAGTATTCTGCCCAGATAGTGTAGTGGCCTATCATGTCGGCCTGTCACGCCGACGACTCGGATTCGAATTCCGATCTGGGCGTACCAATTTTTTCCATTCTGAACACAAGTGGATAGTTCAGAACTTTCCAAAGATTATGAATCCTGACTTTCAGGTGTACGATAGCATCCTTCAGGAACCACGATCTCAAACCGGGCTCCGGTTCCGTATGTGCCGGTTTCCCTGATCGCAATCCCAGTGATAGACAGGATTTCTCTGACCAGAAAGAGGCCAAGGCCGGTGTTCTTCCCATACCCCCGCTCAAAGATCCGATCCTTCAGTTCATGGGGAATACCGGAGCCATCATCATCAAAGATGATGAGAACCTCCTGGTCTTTTTGAATATATGATGCAGTAATCCGTGAGATCTGACCACCATGCCGGACCGCATTGTCAACCAGATTATAGAAGACACGTTCAAGAAGAGGGTCAGCATAGATCATCAGACCATGAAGTCTATTTTCAAGGATGCCATCAGATAGAAGACCCTGATCTTTAACATGGTCGAGAAGTTTGCTGATATCCCACCATTCAGGAGCGTGAACACCCATATCCTGGTAATCACCGGTAAACTCGATCTGATCCCTGATCGCTAATGCTGCTTTTTCCAGCATATCGATCATCTCATCCATCTCCTGATCTGTACTCATCTTCTTTATTATCGGGAGAATGCCAAAAAATACCGTGATACGGTTGCGGATATCGTGCCTCGTGATACTAGAAAGCAGATTGAGTTTTTCATTGGTCCTCATCAGTGCTTCCTCAACCAGTTTCCGTGAACTGATATCGCGAATACTTTGTATGGCTCCAATCAGCCTGCCCTTTGCATCATATAAGGGATTCGCCACCACCGAAAGATACATCGGACCATTCACCGTATCTGCCAGGAACTCTTCAACCGAGAGCGTCCCGTCATGACGGGTCAAACCTGAGTACTGCGCTTCAGCAGGTAACTCAGGATGCAGGACAAAGTTAAGGAGCACAGGACGTTTATATCCATAAAACGGGATTGCATACTCATACTGACCTCTTCCTATGATATCATCAGCTTTTATCCGGGTCAGTTGTTCCATCGCTGAATTCCAGAGAATCACCCATCCATCTTTATCAACTACAAAGGTAGCATCAGGAAGACGGGAGATAACATCCCTGAGCTGGCGGTGCGACTCCCGGAGAGATTCACTCTCCATGAGTATCTTCCATGCCAGCCTGTGCTCAGTGATATCCTGCACATTCAGGATCCAATATGGATCTCCCCGTTCAGGATCAGGAATAACGGTGAGATCGTTCAGGGTAGGAAAGGAAGTCCCATCGCGATGCAGATGCTCGGCTTCAAAGACAAAATGACCAAATAATTCTGCTTTCCGTAAGTGTCCGGGAAAATCTTTCTGGAGATCTGGTGAAAACAGGGAGAAAACCGGTATCGTTACGATCTCTTCAGGAGTATACCCGTGCATTATCGCATAGGCAGGATTAATGACATCAACCTCATCTTTCGACCCGGTCATGATACCAGCCCGGGTATGCTGGACGATATCTGCAAGTTTCCGTTTTGATGCTTCCATTTTCCTGCGTTCGGTGATATCGATTGCAAATCCCCGAAGACCAGTTACGATATCATTTTGTCGGGTCTGAATGGAATATATCACAATGGGAAAACGGGAGCCATCACGACGAATAGCGGTATACTCATGATCAATAGTTCGTTCCCCATTCAGAATGCGACCCATATTTTCAATAAATCGTTCTTTTTCGGCTGGAATGATAAGATCCTGAGCATAGAGGCCACGCTCCATATCCTCACTCTGGTATCCGGAGATCTGAAAGCCGACCCGGTTTAAAAAAGTCAGACGCCCGGAACAGTCAACCTCAAAGACAAATTCGGGAAGTGAGTCTGCCAGTTCGCGATACTTGTGTTCGCTCTCTTCAGTTCTTTTCAGCGCTTCCAGGAGCTCTGCTTCTGAACGGGTAACCTGATCAAAGACCGGAGTGAGTGCATGAGCTAGTTCTGATAGTTCATCTCCACTGGTAAACAGTGAGTCCTCAACCCCGTTTAATGAGGTATTCCTCGTCCTGGCACGGGAGATAAGAATCGAAAGTCGTTTTAATACCAACTGGTCCATGAGGATCAGCGTTGTCACGATGAAAAGCAGCCCGATAATAATAAGAATAGCAACAAAGCTCACGATGGTCGAAATACCCTGATGATAGATACTACGATCACTGGTGACCACAAGAAGAAACGGATTGGTTCCGGTAATGTCACTGATCGTGATAGAACTCTGAATTGTGTCAGGGCTTACCATTGAGAACGTAATCCGGGGATCCGTAGAATTAATTGCACTGATATATTCTCCACCATGAAGTGATAAAGCCGGGTCTGTCGCACTTGCCGGTAATACCGAGAGGTTGAGTGAAGTTACACCCGAAAGCTGGTGAATTTCAGCAGGACTCAA
>NZ_JAJRBM010000196.1 GCF_028679455.1 Methanospirillum sp.
GAACCACAAACCAGGGAGCATATGTTGTCGAAGTAGCATGTAGCATCTCTTCGTATGCCTTTGTGTACTGATTCCAGAATCTTCGTTCAGCAAGATCACTGATGGAGAATTTCCAGTACTTATCCTTGTGTTCAAGTCTGTCGAGCAGGCGTTTCTTCTGTTCTTCTTTTGAGATATGAAGGAAGAATTTCAGGACGAGAGTTCCGTTTCTGACCAGATGTTTTTCAAACGCATTAATGTCCTTGTACCTGCCTTCCCAGAAATTTTTTGCCTTTGTTCCTATTTCAGCAGGAAGATCAGCGATGATTTCAGGATGGACCTTCACGACCAGCACATCCTCATAGTACGATCGGTTGAAGATACCGATCTCACCATCCTGAGGGAGAACCTTTGCATACCGCCAGAGAAAATCGTGATTGTGCTCTTCATCGGTTGGAACTTTAAACCCGTGAACCGAGCATCCCTGAGGGTTCATTCCTGACATGACATGTCTGATTGTTCCGTCTTTTCCTGAAGTATCCATGCCTTGAAGGATGATCAATATTGCATGGGTCCGGGAAGACCAGAGGATATCCTGAACTTCTGACAGAGCATCCCGATCCTGTTCAAGCATCTCGGTGAGCAGGTCTTTGGACTTTTCCTCCCCGATACGCTTCATCTTCTCATTCTGCGCCCAGCCGGTATCGAAGTTGTTCAGGTTTACCCGCTTTCCCGGCTTTACTACAAAATCGTTGAGGTGATTTTTGATT
Source organism: Methanospirillum sp. (assembly GCF_028679455.1). GTDB lineage: Archaea > Halobacteriota > Methanomicrobia > Methanomicrobiales > Methanospirillaceae > Methanospirillum. The sequence goes on from NZ_JAJRBM010000196.1 coordinate 750, forward strand.
TTAGGTCCATCTAATTTCATATGAATCCTCATGGTTCAATGGAATGGGGATAATTTGCTCTTTATCAATCCTCGACTCGATGATTTGATTCAGATCGTGTGATAGTGGTTCTTACCCGCATTGTTGATAAAGCATCAGTCTGTAGTAAATATCATAAGACCCGGATTTTCAGTATCCCAAAAATCAATCATTTCGAAAGATTTTTCTATTCCTGCTATGTAGATCCACTCGTATGGGTATGAGAGAGGAATTGATCACTCACTGGACCGGTGCCCTTGCAGGTGTTTCTTTTCCGGTCACTTCAAAAGAGGCAGTATATGCCGGACTTCCCAAAGGTTCCGACGGTAATATGACCGTTGGTGGGCTGGTGGTCTGTAATGTTGGAGAGTTGTTTGAGAAGTTTCTTTCACCCTCAGATTTCCCTATAAACTCGGCAGAAGACCTGGTTTCGCTCATATTTGATCGCGCGGGAATCTGATCAGATACGGTATGGAAGAACTTTTGTCCAACCTTACCATGAGGTCCCATTTCTGGATATTATCCAGCCGTAAGGATTGCAGATATCCTCCTCATCTCATCATCGGTACCGGTATGGCCCCTAACACCATTCATTGATATTTTTCTGACCTCTCCTGCCCTGATTCTCTGACACCAAGCATAAGGAGCAAGGCTATGACCTGGATTACCATCGTGAAGAGGAATGCCGTTCCAAATGCCCTGGAAAGTTCTTCGGGTTGCAGGGTATGTGCAGCAACTTCTGTTATTTTTGGTCCGAGTGTGGTGGTTGCCACGAGCAGGGTGATGGTGACTCCAAGGGTGGATCCGAGGTTGGTCATCATCTTGAGGAGACCAGATGTCATTCCCCGTTCAGACTCTGGTGATTCACCCATTATTGCACTGTTCAGTGGAGCAAACGCAATACCTGCCCCTGCTCCGATGATGAACAGGTACAGGGCCACTTCGCCGGTGTGGGTAGAAACCGAGATGGTTGAGAGGAAGAAGAGGGCGAGGATCATGATGACAAATCCTGCCATTATTGGTTTTTTTGTTCCGATGACATCTGATATCTTTCCTGCAATCGGGGCAGTCAGGATGTTTCCTACCGGAAGTGAAAGCAAAAGGGCTCCTGATGTCCCGGTTGGCAGGTCTTTTACTATCTCAAGATAGAAGGGCATGAGAAACATGACCCCTGCGAGACCCATCTGCAGGATCAGGATATTAATATTCTGTACTGAGTATGAACAGTTTTTGAACACTGAAAGAATGATTAGAGGCTGAAGTGTCTTTTTTTCATGCAGGTACAGGAGAATCCAGGAGATGACTGAAAGCACCAACGCTTCAACTCCGATTCCGATCTCCTGAGTCTGGATCTGGTTCAACCCAACAATCAGTGATCCAAGAGCGATGAAAATCAGGATGACTCCTGGAGTGTCAAGCCGTGATGACGGAAACACCGGAGAATGTGTGGGGATGACCGAGACACCAAGAAGGATAGCCAGAATCCCAACCGGAATGTTGACGTAAAAGATGTACTGCCATGAGAAGGTGCTCGTCAGAAAACCTCCGATAACCGGGCCGAGAGCCACACCGAGCATCGTAAACATAGCGACCAGACCAAGAGCCTGCCCCCTGACTTTTTCACCGAGATATGAGGTTACCATCACTGAGCCAAGTGCAGCGATAATTGCACCACCTATCGCCTGGATCATCCTGAAGGCGATGAGAAGATCCACACTTGAGGCAACACCGCAAAGCCCGGATCCAACCGTGAATATCGCAAAACCTGTGACAAAAACCTGTTTGTATCCTTTTATATCACCAATCTTTGCTGCCGCAAGCAACAGACTTACCAGAATGATCAGGTAGGCGTTTAATACCCAGGATGCAAGCACCGTAGAGACATCAAAGGCTTTTGCTATGCTTGGAAGTGCGATGTTCACAATGGTTGCATCAAGTCCGGCCATAAATGATCCCAGTGAGATCACGAGGACAATCAGGAGTTCTTTCCCGGTCATGTGGGATGGAGGGTCTGATCCAGACATTTAGTAGTGATCCTTTCCTGCATAATGGATAAAACATGGGTCCCGATCCAACCCATCATAGATCTGAGTATTTCCGGATCAGACGGAGTATTGATCACCTGTTATCCACCGGAATGATGGGGGTAAAGATACCCAATTATAAGGGATATTTTTTAAAAATACCTCGAAATTACATTTTTATATCCGGCCGCTATTGATCACGTTTTCTCAGTTGATAGTAGTGGTAACCTTACGGGAGATCCGGGGATAGCGACGGTCTGGTGATGTGGGATCTCTGGCCTGATTCGAACGAAAAATTTGGTTCTAATTAGAGTTTTATTGCTATTAATGTCGTATTTGTCAATGGGCCGTGATTATTTGCTTAAACTTGTGCAGAATAAAAGGTTACCATCTTGTTTGTTCCTGCCCTCTCTTCAGGTAATACCTGATAAGACATCTGTACTTCTGAAAAGCCTGCTTGTTTGAGGATGGCAGCCATTTCCCCGGTCTGGTAATACCTGTTCCAGAACCGGTATATCTCCGGGTCCTCCTCGTCTGTGCAGATAATATGCTGCTGCAATATCACTCTTTCAGTCTGATAATGAAATGACTGTGAGAGAGCAAGATAGGGATCAAGCTTCCAGAATCCTCCTTCGGAGATCTCCCATCCTTTCTCATTGATATTCATGAAATCTGGTGCATGTTCATTCAGGACATCGAAGATAAAGAGTCCTCCTGGATTAAGCAGGTGAAAGACCCGGTGAAGCAGGCGATCCCTTTCATCAGGATTCAGCACGGAAAAGTCACAATAGATCATGATCACCAGGTCATACCGATTTTCAAGAGTCAGGTCCAGGTAATTCTGGTGCAGATAGGTGATATTGAGTCCTCTCTTTGCAGCCTGTTCTTTGGCATATTGAACAGACCGGAGCGAGTAGTCAATCCCGGTAACCCGGTGTCCCCGCTCTGCAAACAATTCATCATACAGTCCGGGTCCGCATCCGAGATCGAGTATCGAGGAAGGTTTTTTTAGGAACGATTCGATCCAGTTGACTGTTCTGATAATCGTCTCAGGCTTTCTGCTGGCTGCATCCGTCTCCTGGTTCAGATGAATCCTGAGCAACTGCCCTGATATGTACGGATCATCCCACATCCGGTGTGTCCCTGGTTCATCTAACGGCGGAGCAATAGTGAGGGATTTGAGTTTTGATATATTCATGAAGACTTATTCCCGATATTTGTGAGACTGAGTTTATGTTTCGTAAGTTTTTCAATTGGTTTGTCCTGATCCTGAACCTGAAATTAGGCTGATAATTCAGTACCTACAAGTGAGGTTGTGGATATCTGAAAGGGCTCATATGGTATTGCATCACCAGTGATGGTACGGATGAGCCCGGATACAGATGGGGAAGAGGAGGAATACCTGAGTGCTGATCTCTATCTCGATCTTGCAGTGACCCTGTACGAGGCAGGCGCAACCGTTCAACGGGTTGGAGATTCAGTCAGATGGCTTGCAGGATCACTCGGTGATGAGAATGTTCATCTGGCAGTCGGGTATGAGGTCATTGAACTGAGTGTGCATCATCGGGATCATACCGAAAGTCGGCTCTACGTGTTGCGTGATCCGGTCAGGGTAAATCTCTCGGTTTTACACCAGGTCAGCGGCATCCTCCACCGTATCCCATCTTACCAGGGAAATATTGCAGCAATCCGGGAAGATCTGATCGGTATCAGAACAAGGCCGATTATCTATCCAGTCTGGGTTATTATTGCCTGCACCGGGATAGCCTGTGCAGCATTTGGGTGGATTAATCACGCGGATCTTCCTGCTCTCTGGGTGATATGGGTATCAGCAGTCTGTGGTCTTTCTATAAGGGTCAGATTCGGAAAAGATCTGAACAATCTCTATCTGACCACACTCATGACCGCCCTTTCCGGTGGGCTGTGTGCTGCTCTCCTTACACCGTTTTCTCATACACAGACACCTCAAGTCGCCCTGATCTCAAGCGTTCTTTTTCTGATTCCAGGTGCCATGCTCATCAACGGTGGTCTTGACATCATCAGGGATCATACAAGTTGCGGGATTGCACGGCTCACCTCTGTCTTTACTCAGATCTCCATTATCTCCGGAGCTTTGCTGATCCCCCTCGGTATGATGACGATAACACTCCAGCCCCAACCGGCAGGTGACATCATGATACTCATCCCGACGATGAGCCTTGCAGCCGGTATTGCTGCATGTGGGTTTGGAGTCCTCTTCAATACCCCGGTATCTGTTCTGGCAGGGTGTTTTATCTGTAGTTTTGCTGCCCGGCTGGTAAGGGAGACGGGAATCTATGCCGGCGCAGATCCCTTCTTCTCCCGGTTTCTCGGGATGTGCATTGCGACCGTCATTGCTGCCGGAATAGGCAGATATGCCCATGTGCCTGAAGTACTCCTATCGGTGATTGCAGGAATTCCCATGGTCCCGGGTCTGGCGATGATTCAGGGGCTGCAGGGCTTGTTTACCCTTGCTCACAGCAGTACTATGCAACAGGAGCAGGTTCTGATGTATGCAGTCCAGCAGATCCTCTTTGCCGGTGTAGCGGTTCTTGCCCTTGTTGGCGGGATAATTTTTCCGATTATTATGATTGCCAGGAAAAATATGAGGATCTGATCCTAACCGGAAAGAACAGGTGAGATCGGCTACGACAATTCGATAGAATACCTGAGGATTCAAAAATTTTCTTACATGGAAGATTCTGATCTACTTTAGGCAATGTTCCATCACAGATTCAGGAAGAGGAGATCCACATTGAACTGCAATCAGGGCACAATTATGTTTCGTGAAAAATGTGGAACCCGATTATATGAGTGGATTCGATTTGATTAACAATCCAGGATGTTTTTAGTTCATCACTTCTGGTTGCCCATCAGGAATTCCCGGCAGAGATATGGATCAATGAAACTCCGGAACTCCTCTTGAGAGATCTTATCCCGACATCCTGGAACATTGGTCTCTACCGATGTCAGGTGCCGTTCTATGCGATCACATGGAAATTCATTGCACTGTCCGCAGTGGGCAATCTTTCTCTCCTGAACACAAGTTCGTATCTGGCAATCTCCCCCGATTCTGAATGGATTTTCACTGTCGGGTTTCAGACATCCATCACATCGGATTGCTTCAGCAGGGACCTCAAGTCCATAAATTTTTTGCCAGGTTTCAGATACCCGGATCCTATCAGCCTCGTTTTTGATGTTACCCACATATGCGAGACATCGTGAGCAATGAAACCCGCACCTGGCACGAATATCAGTGACTCTGGTCATGGTTGTGTCGTTTTTCTGCTGCTTTTCCATACATTTGGTAAGATAGAGATCACCATATAGCATAAGGTAATTCTACTATAGCGGGGTTCATCATGCGGAAAGATGAGATCGAAGATAGGATCATTGGAATCGAGAAAACTCTTCGGGATTTCGGGACCATTCAGATTGAACAGGGAGAGATGATCCTCTCCGAACTGCGATCATTTCAGCGTCTCTTTGTCGAAGAGCGGATTGAAACAATGCGACGACAGGTCATCACCAGTCATCAGCATCTTATCCTGCAGTTTGTGATAACTACCATCAGGCGTGAATTCGAATCTGTCTGTCCTGACCCGTGTTCACTCTATGACCGTGGAGCCTGTATCGATTTTTTTATCAGCCGTCTTCGTGAATCTGCTGAACGGATGGATCCGGACGAGGCTGATGAATTTCTCACAAGCCAGGTGAAACAGGATCAGGATCTCGTAGTAAAGTACCCCGAACTGGGCAGAGAACCCTGTCTCTCCTGTTACCAGGTTTACGCTGCCGAACGCGATCACCTGATGCAGGCAATCGGAGACCTTTCATCGGTACGATCGACACTGCGAAAACAGAATCAAATGTCACTGATTCGGGATCTGCCTGATGATGAGGTATTGGCAACCATCATTGAGCCTCTTTCCCACCCGGTACGGTTCAGCATGATCAAAGCCCTCTCAAGGGGAGGTATGAGTTATACCGACCTCAGCACTCTTACCGGTTACAAAGGTGGTCATCTCCTCTTTCATGTCACCCGCCTCATCGAAGCAGGTTTCGTAGCAAAAGATGAATCCTCTGGTCAATACCTGATCTCAGAAAAAGGGATGGGATTGATGAATCTCATCAGAAAGATTTACTCAGGGATGTAAGAGATCGGTTCCCTGATCTCACTTCCGGATCCGGCTGTAACCTGGTGGTTAACTACACCCTGACCATCCGCAGTGTTTGCAGATCCCCTGGTTACATCCCTCTCCAAAATCAAGGGGTTCCTGACATTCTGGGCAGAGCCGCTGCTCTTCGGTCCTTGTTATCGACCAGTCCTTCAGCGTGGTAATACTCTGGTTCTTTGAAGCGAGATCGATGCACCTGCCGACCACGTCAGCACAGGAGACTCCTTCAGACGACGTGTTCTTGATAGCCGAGATACAGTTCACCTTCGAGAACTGTTTCACAAATTTCTGGTATGGCACTCCGCTCTGCAGTCCGGTGCTGATTGCCCGGCCCAGAGCACTGCTGTTTGCATCGCAGCCACCTATCCCGACCGTTCTTATAAAAACCTCAAATGGTTTTCCATCAAGGAGGTTCACAGTCACATACAGACGGCAGCAGCCTGACTGGCAGATATACGTCTTACCTGCGAGTTCTTTTGGCCGCTCAATATTGAGTGCAGGAATCCTCTCCGGCAGTCTGCGGCCGTCATCTGCCCTGAGTTCTGGTGCCTGTTCCTTCTGTTCCCCTTCTCCACTCAATGCCAGCACCACCGTCTCACGGCTTCCGGTCCGATAGATCGTGATCCCTTTCAGGTTCAGCCTCCAGGCCATGAGCAGTGCTTCTTCACAGTCTGCCCGGGATGCAGAAGATGGCATATTCACGGTTTTGCTGATTGCAGCATGAACTGATTTCTGGAAGATTGCCTGCATCAGGATATGATCCTTCCAGGAAATATCAAGGGCAGTGCGGAACAAGGTTCTGAAATCTTCGGGAAGCCACGAGAGATCCTGGATCGTTCCGGTCTTGTGGACATGCTCGATCACCTCGCTGATCCGCTTTGCCAGGTCATCCCCGGTCAGGTGCATCCGGGTCAGAATCCGGGCCAACGCCTCCTTGAAGACCGGGTTGACGATGACAAAGGTCTTGCCTACCGTGTTCTTCCTGGTGTATGCGAACGAGAATACCGGTTCGATTCCGCTTGAGCATCCTGCCAGCAGAGAGATGGTACCGGTTGGTGCCACGGTGGTCATCGCTGCGTTCCGTACCGGAAAGTCTGTCCAGACACTCCCTTCCCACGATGGGAAGGATCCCATGGAACCTGCTCTGGATCGGGACTCATCAACTGCAGTCTCCGTGATCAACTTCATGACCTGTTCGCACCATTCTCTCCCCTCCGGTGAATCATAGGCAACCCCTATCCTGAGTAAGGCATCATGGACCCCCATCACTCCGAGACCGATCTTCCTGGTCTTCAGGGTTGCTTCAGCAATCTGTGGAATTGGATAGATATTGCGGTCGACGACCGTGTCAAGGAACCTGACCGCCATCCTGACTGTCTCTTCCAGGAGTGGTTCATCTAGTACTTCACCTTTGATGCAGGCATCCAGGTTGATGCTGCCCAGGACGCAGCTCTCGAACGGGAGGAGCGGTTGTTCACCACAGGGGTTGGTAGTGTCGATATCACCAAGGTTGGGAGTTGGGTTTTGGCGGTTTATCTCGTCGTAGAAGAGGATTCCCGGCTCTCCGTTCTTCCAGATCCCGTCCACGATCCCGTTCCAGATCTCCCCGACGGTGACTGATTTTCCTGAATGAGGGTGGGTTAGCCAGAGAGATTCGAATTTTTTCTGTTCAACCAGGGTCATAAACTGGTCGCTGATCATCACCGAGATGTTGAAGTTCGCGATGTCTCCCTCTTCCTTCTTGGCGGTGATAAAGTCGAGGATATCAGGATGCCAGACATTGAGGATCCCCATGTTGGCACCCCGCCTGCGGCCTCCCTGCTTGATCACGTCGGTGGCTGCGTTGAATACCCGCATGAACGAGACCGGTCCGGATGCTACCCCGTCGGTTGACCTGACCGGTGAGCCTTCAGGTCTGATATTCGAGAAGTTGTATCCGGTTCCCCCACCGGTCTTGTGAATGATAGCCCCTTGTTTCATGGCCTCGAAGATCCCGTCGATGGAGTCGGGAACCGGGAGCGTGAAACATGCTGAGAGCTGGCCAAGTCCAGTGCCGGCATTCATAAGTGTAGGAGAGTTCGGAAGAAAGCGAAGTGATATCATTGCCTCGAAGAACCTCTCTTGCTCTGACTTGTCATCAGCGAGGGCAGTGGCGACCCTGCGGCAGATATCCTCAAAAGTCTTTTCCCCTGTTCGGAGATATCGGGCAGATAGAATATTGTCGACAACGGGGGAGGAAACCATAACTCAGGTATTGGGTGGGAGAGAAATTATTACCAATGCCCAGCTGATCCCAATCTCACCGGGATTGGCCCGGTTGTTCATCCTCAGACTGAAGCGCCGGGCAGAAGTTACAGAGTGAGTGCGGGACCTCCTTCTCTTTATCCCTGATCAGGCAATAATATGTTCCTCTTCTGTCTTCAACCCTGAACCCTCCCGGGAAGGGAGTTCCAACCGGGTGGCCGGGATGTTCAAGGATGAACATCGTGAAGGCAGCGATGAGGTAGTAGAAGAGCCGGTGCCTGATAGTATACGGGATCGGCAGTCTGCTGCTGGTGTCATCCCACTCGGTGCATCCTGCCGGGATGATCCCACAGAACTGCCTGAAGGTCACCTGGTCTCTGATTGGTTCAGTCATCGTCTGAAATCTGCCTGATCTGTGGCAGGTCATCAGCCGGTGATATCCGCCAAGGATCTGGTCGGTAAGGTACGGACCTA
>NZ_JAJRBM010000197.1 GCF_028679455.1 Methanospirillum sp.
TCAGAATAACCCAGAGGAGTACCGAAAACAGCTTGAAAACTATTGTCCACCTTACGGCGAAAAATGCTAACGATAACTATTGTCAGGATTTTCCTGCGTCTGTATAAATGAATTATCAGTACTAATTCTTATACCTGCTTATCAGGTATACCACGTGTATTAAAAAAAGGCTCGTTGAGGGGTTGATATTAGTACCGGCGTCCAGCGCCGCCACCGTAGCCACCACGGTCGAATTCGCGGCGTGGCTGCATTGGGCGAGCTTCGTCGATACGGAGGGTACGGCCTTCAAAGACAGTCTGATTCAGACCGTCCATTGCTGCCTGGGCTTCCTCAGAAGTTCCCATCTCAACAAATCCAAAGCCTTTCTGCTCGATAACCTTGACACTTGCTACTTCGCCGTACTGAGTGAATAAATCACGGAGCTGACTTTCGTTAACTGAGTAGGTCAGGTTACCAACGTAGAGTCTCTTTCCTTCCATTGCTAAATCACGGATTCCTTATGTTACATACGCGATCTGCCCATCCTGAAAGTCAGAATGAAGCAGAGGAGCACCGAAAACAGTCTGAAAACGATTATCCGTCCTTTGACGAAAAATGCTCACGATAACTATTGTCAGGATTTTCCTGCGTCTGTAGAAATGGGTTATAACTACTGGTTTTTATATCTGTGGATAGGAGGTACTAACTGAAATAAAAACAACCCCGGTTGGGGTGATTTATCATTAGTACCCGCGTTCAGCGCCGCCACTATAACCAACACCATCAAACTCACTGCGGGGCTGCATCGGGCGGGCTTCATCGATATGAAGAGTGCGACCTTCAAAGACAGTCTGGTTCAGACCATCCATTGCTGCCTGAGCTTCCCCGGGGGGTCCTCATCTCAACAAATCCAAAACCTATCTCATTCAAGCATGATCTCATCCAAAGATATCCCTGACCATCTTGACTGCACAGAGGTCACCACACATGGAACAGGTCTCCTGATTTCCGTCCCTGTCATGCAGTTCCCTGGCCCGTTCAGGAAAGAGAGCGAGTGAAAACTGACGATCCCAATCCAGATCACGACGTGCCTGCCCCATCTGCACCTCACGATCATAGGCAGCAGCATTTCCCTGGGCAAGATCGCCGACATGAGCAGCTAGCACTGATGCCCTGGTTCCTTCCACGATATCACTCGTACGGGGGAGGCCAAGGTGTTCACTCGGTGATACCATGCAGAGAAAATTCGCTCCGTTCTGGCAGGCTATCGCACCTCCGATGGCTCCGGTGATGTGATCATACCCGGCGGCGATATCGGTCACCAGGGGTCCGAGCAGGTAGAGCGGTGCCATACCCGTAATCTCTTTGATCATCCGTACATTGTATCCGATCTGGTCTATCGGCATATGCCCCGGACCCTCAATCATGCGCTGAACACCTGCCTCATGAGCCCGCCTGGATAACCGTCCCAGGTTCAGGTACTCAACTGTTTTGGCTTCTCTCATCGCATCTTCATGGCAGCCTGGACGCATGCCATCCCCGAGGCTGGCTACCACGTCGTATTCGGCAAGAATCTCAAGAAGATAATCATATTCTTCCCAGAGCGGATTCTCTTCATTCCGGGAGATCATCATCGCGGTATGAAACGAGCCTCCCCGTGAGACAACGCCCATCGTCCTGGGATCCTGACGCAGACTCTCCACAACTTCCCGGTTTACCCCGCAATGCAGGGTGAGAAAGTCAACCCCCTGTTCACAATGCTCACGAATGACCCTGAAGAGCAGATCAGCATCAAGGTCTGCCACATTTCCTGCACGCCTGACTGCTTCATAGATCGGCACGGTTCCTACCGGAACCGGGAGCGAGAGGATCATATGACGAATCTTTGGAAGATCGCCACCGGTGGAGAGATCCATCAGACAGTCTGCCCCGGCTGATATTGCCGCTGCTGCCTTCTCCTGCTCCATGACAACATCACAGAGATCCTGTGAAGTCCCTACGTTTACGTTAACCTTAACCCTGCAACCTTCCCCGATTGTGCAGACCGGGTGTTTTCGTTTCGGATTTGCCGTTATTACTACCCGGCCGGCTTTGATCTGCCGCTCCAGCCGATCAGGCTCCATCTGTTCGGCAATCGCAGCCTGTTTCAGCAGATCGGGGTCAACCCTGTATTCCCGGGGAGTCACCATATCATACTTGTTGTCGGGAGGGAATATCATAGTCACATGACGATCAAGCTCATCCCGGGCAGAGGGATGTATGGCAATGCCTATCTCGCACAAGAGACGGTTCTCGTGGATGCCGGAGTGACCCCGATGGCGGTGGAGGCATACCGCGATACCATCAAATATATTGTGCTGACCCATTGCCATTTCGACCATATCGCCTATCTTACTCCGCTCGTGAAGATGACCGGAGCACAGGTATGTATCCATGCGGCTGATGCTGATGGGCTCAGAGAAGACAGCCGGAGCCTGGCTACACACTTTGGTGCTCATTCTCCCGGTATTATTCCAGATATGCTGCTTGAGGACGGGGGCCGGATTGAAGGACTTGACGTCATCCATACCCCGGGTCACACACCAGGGAGCATCTGTCTCTATAACACGGAAACGCAGGATCTCATCTCGGGGGATACCGTTTTTGCTGATGGAGCATTCGGGAGGTATGACTTTGTCGGGGGCAGCCGTGACGCTCTGGAGACATCACTCGACCGGGTTGCGGAACTGAAAGTGAACGGCCTATATCCAGGGCATGGAATTCCTGCTCTGGAGCGGGGAGAGCGGCATATCAAGGCAGCACAGGCTTTGATCAGATCAGGATATCTCTGATAAATGCAACCCGGGATCTATCTGCTTCTCCTTATGGGAGTGGACACCTCAGTCAGGGTGGGATCACTTGGAACCGTCTCCTTTGCCACCGGATATTACGGATATGTGGGATCAGCACTCGGACCTGGAGGGCTTGCCAGGGTATCCCGGCACATGTGGGTGGCATCAGGCAAAGGTACCAGACCCAGGTGGCATATCGACTATCTGCTCACAAATCTAGGCTTCAGGCTGCTCAGAGTGTACTGCGCTATAACCGTTGAAAGGCTTGAATGCCCGCTTGCACATGCCATTCCACTCCAGGTTGTCCCTGGGTTTGGATCCTCTGACTGCAACTGTGAAGGGCACCTCTTTTTCTCTCCTGAAGACCCGGATCAGGAAATAACCAACAGTTTTGAAGCAGTGGGGCTGTATCCGGAGATCAGGCCGGCTCACCTACCCGGAACTGAGCGGTAAGAACAGCCTTTGGGAATGTATAATATTTGTGCGATCAGAATACCTCACATGGGAGTATCAACACCGGATCGCCCAGGTGTTGAGTGAATTGTTATGATCAAGGTTGCAATCAACGGATACGGAACCATCGGCAAGCGAGTTGCTGATGCTGCTGCAGCGCAGAAGGATATGGAGATCATCGGAGTCTCCAAGACAAGGCCAACCGCAGAAGCCCTTGTGGCAGTCAAAAAAGGGTACCCGGTATATATCGCTGATATCAGTAAGAAAGCAGCTTTTGAAAAGGCAGGCATTCCGGTTGCCGGTTCTATTGAAGAGATGGTTCAGAAGGCTGATTTAATCGTAGACGGGACTCCAGGAGGAGTCGGTGAGTCGAACAAGGCCCTCTACGAAAAATATGGGAAAAAAGCTATCTGGCAGGGGGGGGAGGAGCACGATCTGGCCGGTTTCTCCTTCAATGCTCATGCAAATTATAAGGACGCTATTGGAAGGCAGTTTGTCAGGGTAGTCTCCTGCAACACAACCGGGTTATGCCGGGTGATCAAGGCCATCGATGACAAGATAGGGGTCGCCAAGGTCAAGGCAGTCATGGTCCGCAGAGGTGCCGATCCCCATGTCGTCAAGAAAGGTCCGATTGATTCTGTCGTGCTTGACCCTCCAACAATTCCAAGCCACCATGGTCCTGACGTGAACACGGTGCTACCCCATATCGATATCGTCACCATGGCAATGATCGTGCCCACCACCCAGATGCACATGCATGCCATCCAGATGGAACTTAAGAAAGAGACCAATCGCGAAGAGATTCTGGAAATCATGAAGGCTCATTCAAGGATTGGGCTTGTGCAGGGTTCAACCGGGATCAAGAGCACCGCAGAACTGAAAGAGTACGTCATGGACCTCGGCAGGCCACGATCCGATCTCTGGGAAAACGGGGTGTTTGAAGCATCAGTTGCAGTAGTTGGGAAGGATCTCTACTTCTTCCAGGCTATTCATCAGGAGGCTGATGTGGTCATTGAGAATGTTGATGCAATCAGGGCCATGGCAGGAGAAGTCAGGGATCCCGAGGTGTCCATCAGAATGACGAATGAATCCCTCGGATTTGTGGCCATCTGACCGGTCACCCAATCATTAACTCTTTTCAGCACCCACGTGTGTGAATGGATCCTTACTCTCTCGCGGTGCGAAACACGGTAGAGATCGTCACGGAGGAAGAATTACGTGAGCTGCTCAAAAAACAGGGCAGGAAGGTCTATGCCGGTTACGAACCAAGCGGTGAGATCCACCTCGGCCATCTGGTAACGATCAATAAACTGATCGATCTCAGAGATGCAGGCTTTGAGGTGATCGTCCTCCTTGCAGATCTGCATGCCTTTCTGAACCGGAAAGGGACCATGGAAGAGGTTGCCAGACTTGCAGCATACAATCGTAAATGTTTCGAAGGGCTCGGCCTCACCAATGTTACCTATGTGCTCGGATCAGATCTCCAATTAAGCCGTGAATATCAGCTTCTTGTCCACCAGTTATCTCAGCTGATCACCCTGAACCGGGCTACCCGGAGCATGGATGAAGTAGGAAGACAGATGGACAACCCAACCGTCTCGCAGATGGTATATCCGATCATGCAGATGGCAGATATCGCTATCCTCGGTGTTGACGCTGCAGTCGGGGGAATCGACCAGCGAAAGATCCATATGCTGGCACGGGAGTACCTTCCAGGGAAAGGGTATCCGTCACCGGTCTGTCTTCATGTTCCAATCTTAAATGGACTTGACGGGAAGAAGATGTCTTCATCACAGGGAAATTATATTTCAGTTGCAGACAGTGAGGATGCCATCAGGAAAAAGATGAAGAAGGCATTCTGTCCGCCTGAGATCGAAGAGAATCCGGTTCTACAGGTTCTGAAGCATCATGTCTTCCCCCGGACCGGAACACTTGTAATCCAGCGGTCTGAAAAATTCGGTGGAGATGTGACCTTTACCTCATATGAAGAGACAGAACGGGAATATGCTGCCGGAAAAGTCCATCCTGCTGATCTGAAGAACGCCACCGGAGAAGCATTGATTCAGATCCTTGCACCGGTACGAAAATATCTGGAAGGGTAAAAGAACCAGGAGGGGGATAAGCATCGAACGCGACCGGCATGATCTCCACAAATATGACAAACGTGTCGATGCGACCCGCATCAGGATCAAGGATCTTGATCAGCTCAAGGTAAGGGAGGATGTCTTTGATGAGATCACCCTCCTCGCCCTGTACAAGATGGTAAACCGTGGTTGGATCTCTGCAGTTGGTGGCTCAATATCTACCGGCAAGGAGGCAAACGTGTTTCTTGCAGACCGGAAAGATGAGCAGGTAGCCATCAAGATCTACATGACCCGGACTGCAAACTTTCAGAAGATGCAGAATTATATCGCCGGAGACCGGAGGTTTATGAATATCGGCAAGACCCGGCGTGATATCGTCTTCGCCTGGACGCGGAAGGAATTTTCGAACCTGAAGCGTGCAGTAGAAGCAGGACTTTCAGTTCCCAAACCACTTGTCTTTGACCGGAACATTCTGGTTATGGAATTTCTGGGAGAGAACGAAATTCCATATCCCCAGCTCAGGGTTGCAACCATACCTGATCCGGCAGAAGTATACGCAAGTCTGCTTGAATCGCTTCGGGTACTCTGGCAGACTGCAAAACTGGTCCATGGGGATCTCTCCGAGTATAATATTCTCTATGGGGGTGGACGCCCATGGCTAATAGATATGGGTCAGGCGGTTACCCCGGATCACCCTCATTCGATCATCTTTCTGAGAAGGGATATCGAACAATTGAACCGGTTTTTCTCACCGTTATGTGAAACCATTGAACTGATAGGTGCAATGCGGCAGATCACCGGCATACCACACCTGCCTGAAAATGCAGGGACAGAACTCAGCGAGGCATAATATGCAGCAGGAAACACGTATTACCAGGGAACGGATTGGTGTCCTCATCGGAAAGAAGGGGATGACCAAGCGGGATATCGAAGAGAAGACCAAGACAATCATCGCTGTTGACAGTGAGGAAGGGCTCGTCTCGATAGAGGGTGAAGAAGCTGACGGATTCCTCAGGGCAGTCGAGGTTGTCAAAGCAATTGCAAGAGGATTCTCACCTGAACGGGCATTTACCCTGTTCGAAGATGAAGATCTCTATCTCGAAGTGATTGAACTATCCGATATCGCGGACAGCCCGGGAAAACTTGAACGGATCAGGGGAAGGATCATAGGAAGGGACGGAAAATCAAGATCCCAGATCGAAGATCTGAGCAGTACCGAGATATCTGTATATGGAAAGACCGTTGCAATCATCGGCATGATCGATCAGGTCAAGGTGGCACGGGAAGCGATTGAGATGCTGATAAATGGTGTCTCGCATGAGAGTGTATTTGCATTCCTCGACCGGAAAAAGCGTGAACTGAAACAGGATATGCTGAATTACTATTACTAAACCCCAATATTGAATTTTCACGGAGAGTCATCAGGCCTGCAACCATGGGATACATGTATCACTTTTTGGATAATTCACATCGTATCCAATACTGGAACCCTGCAGGATCCTATTCAGGGATATCATGGAGATAGCAACCCTTCCCCTGCCTGCAGCGTTGATCGAGAGTTGTGCACAGAAAGGTATCAGGGAACTCTATCCTCCCCAGGCAGCCTGTGTTGATGCAGGATTGCTCGAAGGGAAAAACCTCCTCATCTCAATTCCGACTGCAAGCGGAAAAACGCTGCTTGCTGAGATGGCAATGGCTTCTCAGATCATAAAAGGAGGAAAATGCCTCTATATCGTCCCACTCAGGGCCCTGGCATCTGAGAAGTTCGAAGAGTTCAAGGCTCACGGCTCCAAGGTTGGGGTAGCAACCGGTGATTTTGATCGCACCGACAATCAGCTCGGATCAAATGATATCATCGTAGCAACGAGTGAAAAAGTGGACTCATTGCTGCGCAACCGGACTAGATGGCTTGCCGATGTCACGCTCATGGTGCTTGACGAGATCCACCTGATCGGATCCGAGCACCGGGGAGCAACGCTTGAGATGGTGATCACCAAAATGCGGTATACAAATCCGCAAATGCAGGTTATCGGACTCTCTGCAACAATCGGAAACCCGAAGATACTGGCATCCTGGCTTGATGCCACCCTGATCTCAAGTTCATGGAGACCAGTTGATCTCAGGCAGGGGGTCTATTATGACGGGAAGATCAGATTCGGAGAGAAGCAGGACGAGCGAGCAGTCAGGGCAGTCACCAAGCATGAAGACCTGAACCTCTGTCTTGATACCATCGAAGAGGGAGGTCAGTGCCTGGTCTTCGTCTCATCCCGGAGAAATGCTGAAGCGTTTGCCAAGCGGGCAGCTTCTGCCCTCAGGGCAGGGAGTCCGGACTCAAAAATACTTGCTGACCGGATCAGACAGGTGAGGGATACAGATCAGCCAAATTTGCTCGCTGAGTGTGTCGAACGGGGTGCCGCATTTCACCATGCCGGACTAAAACGGGAAGAACGACTTATCATCGAGGAAGGGTTTCGTAAAGGGTACCTTGAGGTCATTTCTGCAACCCCGACTCTTGCGGCCGGGCTGAATCTGCCAGCCCGCCGGGTAGTAATCCGGGATTATATGCGGTTCACTTCAGGACTCGGCATGGTTCCGATACCGGTGATGGAGTACCACCAGATGGCTGGCCGGGCCGGACGCCCGCATCTTGATCCCTACGGTGAAGCAGTTCTGATCGCAAAGGATCGGATCACCGTTGATAAGCTCATTGAATACTTCATCGATGCCGGAGCTGAGGAGATTGACTCCCAGTGTGCTGACGAGGATGCACTTTGTGCCCAGACGCTCTCCCTGATTGCAACCGGATTTGCCCAGGATATTTCATCGCTGACCGCATTCATGGAGCGGACGTTTTATGCATGGCAGCATCCCCATTCCAGATCGATGGGGAGGATTGTCAATGATGCAAAACGATTTTTGATCGCATCAGGGATGATCCGGGAAGAAGAAGAGCACCTTTATGCAACAAAACTAGGTAATATCGTCTCGGTCCTGTACCTGGATCCCCGGGGAGCGAGAAGTATTCTTGATACCCTCGGGAAAGCAGAGCGGGTTACCGATATCGGTATTTTGCACCTGGTATGCACCAGTCCGGATATGCCCCGACTTTACTTGAAGTCTGCCGATACCGCATCACTCAAATCTTTTCTATACAAAAATGCTGAAGAACTTATGGTCCCACTCCCCTATGACTCAGAAGGAGAGGAGATCTGGCTAGCTGCCCTAAAGACCGCCCTTGTAATTCACGACTGGGCTGAAGAAGTATCTGAAGAGAAGATGGAGGAGCGGTACGGGATTGGTGCGGGAGATATCTATAATGTGGTTGATTCAGCCAAATGGTTGCTCCATGCAGCAGATCGCCTTGTTGGGATGGAACTTCCTACCTTCAGGAGCGAGATCAGTCAGATCGGAACCCGTGTTCAGTATGGTGTGAAGGAAGAACTCCTTCCCCTTGTACGGCTCCGCAATATCGGGAGGATCCGTGCCAGAAGGCTCTACAATGCCGGGTATACTGATAAAGAGCACCTTAAGCAGGCAGGTCTCCCGGTACTAACCCGGATACTCGGGCAGCATCTTGCACGGCAGATTATGAAGGATGTCGGAGCCAAGACTGTTGAAGTGGTCGAACCAACCGGTACCGGTTCGACATTAAACTTTTCGGTATCAGAATCTGCAGAAGACCTGACGGATCTCCCTACCATCGGTACAAAGCTGGCTGCCAAGCTGAATAAGCAGGGAATATATTCGGTTAATGATCTCCTGACAACTGATCATACAACGCTTGTCGGTATCATAGGATCTAAACGGACAGTGACAGTACTGGAGGCATTGGCAGATAGATTTTCACTCAGAAAATTAGACGATGACCAAATCCACGGAGAGGATCGGAGAGATAATGGGCCATCAAAAAAAATCGGACAGCAATCCTTCAGTGATTTTTCATGAATGCTAAAATAGAACCTTATTTTTCATTAGAAATTGATGATCAAGCACTAATTTATCAGGTCAGATTCAAAGTCGAAAATCTTCAACATTTTTTACAGTATCTACGTTCAATTGGAAAACAGAGCAAAATTACCCTCATCTGTTTTAATCGTGAGGCGATGGTAGGTATCAGTCACGTCAAAACTGCAATACAATTTGCTTTGAGATCTTTCAGTTCTGATTCACCGATATCCCGAAGCATTGAGGTTGAAGCACTTCTTTTTGCCGCAGGGACTAGACAAACGGGGTTGGTCGGGCCATTTGGTATTCATACTGGTGACAATGAAAGTTACCTCTGCGTTTTGCCACCCAGAGAAGAGATAAAAGAAAAACTTGAAAACGTAATGGAATTCGTATACCAAGATGATTGGGAAAAATTATCACGGGAAAAAATTGAGCGGCTAAAGGATTTATACGGGATCTCAGAGGCCGAGATTACAATTTCCGGAGTTGGGCGATTACCAGACCTAGTGATGGA
>NZ_JAJRBM010000198.1 GCF_028679455.1 Methanospirillum sp.
CACGAATTTGCAGCAGATAAGTATGTGCACATCGTTATCCCCCCGAGTTCAATCTCGTCTGCAGGTGAAGAAGAGTTCTCCCTGCTCATGAACAAAGCCAGGACGCTGGATTACCGGGATCGGGAGCAGAAAGCATACTGTGTACTAATGGATTTCATACCTGCCCTGAGTACAGGAGATCTGCGCAGGATGGGGGATGTGATGTGGGAGATCGAGTTCAGGGGATCGAAACGGGCAGAGATAGAACATCATTCATTTGAACTCTACCACTACATGAACCGGCTCAGAAAGGCTGGTCTTGAGTTTGTCGGGATGAGTTCGGTAGGTCCATCCATCGCCATCATTACTGCACTTCCTGCAGATGAACTCAAAAAAATCCTTTCACCCATGGACCTCACCATCGCAATCAGCACTGCGGTTGATAATTGTGGCCAGGTATTTGTATAAAGGGAACCTGGAACCGGACACACCCTTCCGGTTCCAAAGGCATAATGTCGGTGAGGGGTAACATATGAGAATGGCCGGTACCGGAGATAACATTTGAAACCGTTGGGATGTTCTCTCTCCGGAGGTCTGATCTTCTATTCACCGGTTATCAATCGGATACTTCGTCTCACCATCCCTTTCATTCTCGGAATCGGGATGTTGGTTGTCCTTTATTCATTGTATTCATATGATACCTTTCTTGAGTTAGCCGGACTGGTTTTTCTCTATTTCATCCCACCTGCCGGAAAAGAAAGTCTCATTCCTGCAGCTATTGCCATGAAGATCCCATGGTTTACCATATGTGCCGTTCTCACTTTCATCGATATCATCTCATGCCTGTTTATGCTCTGGAACTTTGAGGTTCTCAGCCGGGTACCAATTATCGGGCCGAGGCTGGAGAGGCTTATGCGCAAAGGAAGTGAGGTGTTTGCACGAAATACCTGGCTGGAACGACTGTATCTCGTCGGACTTGCTTTGTTCGTATTCCTTCCTCTTCAGGGCACTGGTGCGGTTTCAGGTACCGTACTCGGAAAAATGGCAGGAATGCCTTCCATAGAGATCTTTTGTGCAATCAGTATCGGTTCAGCCTTGCACAGCCTGGTTATCGGCATTTCTGCGTACGCTCTGAATAAATATCTCGGGCTCAACCTTTGGTACCTGGTTGCATTTATTCTGGGAGTTGTGGTTGTGGTCAGCGTCGGATCCTATATCTGGTACAGGATTACTGACCAGGAACATCAGGAGTGCTCACCGGAAGAATAAAGAATCGATCAGATCCGGTTTCCTGTGTCAATTCATTTCTTCCTTGAATCCTTGATAAGCGGACTCAACTTATCTGGACAGTATCCATGAATGGAGAATCAGGATACATGAACCCAGGATACTCAGAATAAAGAGCACTGATACCAGATTGAAGATGAGATCCCGGTATGAAGCGAGCCAGGGGATCACCCCACACAAAAACCCGAATCCACATACGGTGAACGGCCAGAAGAATGCCCCCAGAATATTATATGCAGTAAACTGGTTGATCTTCATCCTGCTGATTCCGGCAATAAACGGGGTTATTGTCCTGATTATCGGGACGAACCTCCCGATGGTGATGGCCGCATTTCCCCACCGGCAATAAAACTCACGACTCTGTTTTAAGTTCTTCTCAGTCACAATCCGTGAGAAGTGACGACTGATCAACGGCAGACCCAGTCGGGATCCAAGCAGGTAACTGATCTGGTAACCGAAGAATCCTGCAAGAATATATACTACCAGCAGGGATGAGAGATCAAAAAATCCACTGGCAGCTAGCATACCGGATAGGAAAAGGAGTGAATCCCCCGGAAGCCAGATCATCGGAGGTACCCCGTTTTCAAGCAGAATGATCAGAAAAAGGATCAGATATATTAACAGACCTGAAGTTTTCGCAGTACCGATAAGATCCCCAGTCAGGATTTGCGGGACTGCTTCGATAAGCATGAAGAAGAGTTATACCGGTTCATACATTTCTATCCTGCTATGAAATTTGATCCACACGCTTTAACCATTTCAGGGTAGACCTTCGTCTACCAAACCGGCAGAACCGGATGGAGTCTCCCTTCATGCATGAATACGGGATAGCCTATGATATTGTAGAGACAGCACGTCGGGCGGCCATCGAGCATCATGCCCGATTGATCAGCAAAGTGTGTGTTGATGTCGGTGAGATTTCGATGATCAACCCTGAACAGGTTGAATTTCTTTTTGCGACAATCATCGAAGATGATCCGCTATTTGCCGGGACTGTCCTGACCTGCACGGTCATACCTCCGGTGACCCGGTGTGACTGCGGGTATGTGGGTAGTGAGATCTATGTATGCCCTGATTGTGGTGCTCTTCCGTCGATAGAAAAAGGGAAGGAAATTGTGGTCACTAATATTGAAATCGAGGCTGATGAAGAATGAAAGTTACCTTAATGCATGGAGCTGGTGGTGAAGTGATGGGAGAGGTTATCGATATCGTCTCCAGGATCACCAATAAAAATGCTGGTGGAATCGGTCTCGAATCACTGGATGACGGGGCAGTCATTCCGATCGGCAACTCCCAGGTCGTCTTTACTACCGACTCACATATTGTCAGACCACTCTTTTTCCCGGGAGGGGACATCGGGCGGATATCAGTCTGCGGGACGATAAATGATATTGCCATGATGGGTGGCAGGCCTATTGCGATCTCATGTGGACTGGTCCTTGAAGAGGGGTTTGAGTTTGAAGATATCAACCGGATAGTGGACTCGATGAATGAAGCCCTGAATGAGACCGGGGTTTCACTGGTCACTGGTGATACCAAGGTGATGGAAAAGGGAAATCTTGATAAGATCATGATCAACACCACAGGGATCGGAGTTGCAGAGACTGTAGTACGGGACTGCGGGCTGCAGGTTGGTGATGTGATAATCGTATCAGGAACACTCGGGGACCATGGATTCGCTGTGCTCGCCAGCCGGGAGGGTTTCGAATTTGGGGATCAGATTATTTCAGATGTTGCACCACTCGCAGGAATGGTACAGGAGGTCATGAAGATCGGTTCAATTCATGCGATGAAAGATCCGACTCGTGGTGGGTTTGCCAGTGCAATCAATGAGATGGCACGAAAATCCGGTGTGCAGGTGCGAATCACTGAACAGGCACTTCCCATTCACCAATCGGTCAGAAGTGCAGGGATGCTGCTCGGTATCGATCCGCTAGAGGTAGCCAACGAAGGTAAAGTGGTGATGGGGGTTCAGGCAGAAGATGCTGACAAGATTCTTGCAACACTCAGGAATCATAAATACGGGAGAGAGGCTGCAATCATTGGTAGAGTAGTTGCAGGAAAAGGTGTCATCATGGAGACTGCAGCAGGAGGAGAGCGGTTTATCGAGACTCCGTTAGGTGATCCGGTTCCAAGAGTTTGTTAATAGAACCACCATACAGATACCGGGTCTGATGAGATAGTTACAAAAATTTAAAAAAAACCTGGTTTACTATCATGATTCATGTAGCAGATTCAACCCCCGTTCATATTTTCTATATCCGTTTATGTGGTGAAAGATGATGAATTTGATATCATATATAAAAAATAAGGAGTACGAGACAGATTTTGAACAATACTTTCGAGTTGCTCTGCTATTTTTTATCCTAATCGGATTATGGTTTAAATTAATCTCATATACAAATATTATTTTAGATAGTGATGCGGTTCAATTTGGCATCTATAGTAATTCGATTCTCCATGGAAATTTTCTTTTTCACGAAATGTATCTTTCAAATACCGGGAATTATCTTGCTGAAACATATATGTTCCATGTGATACCCCAGATACTGTCTAATTTCAATCCTTTAGTCTTAAAAATTTCTTTTTTTGCAATATTTGTACTGGCTCTGATCTTTTTTTCGATTGTAATTTTTTATATTACAAAAAATCTGACTTCTGCTTTAATTTTTGCTGCACTATTTGCAAATATTGATTCTGGTGCATTTAGTTGCTTTATGCTGATAGCAAAAATGTGGTCCGTTTTTATCTGTGGTTTGTCATTACTGG
>NZ_JAJRBM010000199.1 GCF_028679455.1 Methanospirillum sp.
CGTGTTGATAATTCCTACTATGGAACTAGTCCAGTTCTGGTTAAGGTAATGAGTACGGGAACTCCTTCTCATACCATCAGAGTGACCATGAACGGTTTTCGTGAGTATGTCCAGCAGGTTTCTATGAATCCTGGAAAAGATGAAACCGTTCCAATATTTGCTCCTCTTGTTCCCCTTGCCCAGTATGGGAGTATCTATGTCAGTTCGGATCCTTCTGGTGCCATAGCATCCCTCGACTCTGGTGTCCAATATCTTACTCCCTGTACCTTCTCACAGGTAGTGTCAGGTATACATACGGTTATGGTGAGTAAAGCAGGATACAATCCCTATACGACCCAGATACAGGTAAATTCCAATGCACAACCCCGGATATTTGCACCCCTTACCCGGTATCAGACAACCGGAACCCTGTATGTAGATTCGAACCCACAGGGAGCCGATCTCAAGATTGATAACGCCTGGCAGGGTCAGACCCCCCAGCGGGTGGGAAATCTTGAAAGTGGGTATCATACGATAAAACTACAGTTGGCTGGATACCAGATGATTACCCAGCAGGTGCTGATTTCTGCAGGGCAGGATACCAGAATCAGTTCATCACTGGTACGAAATCCACCGGAGGTAAAGAGCGGCTCGGTGACGGTCTCAAGTAATCCGCCCGGTGCTACGGTCTATCTGAATAATGATTATCAGGGAATTACCCCCGATTCAGGTTCGCTCGATCTTACTGATCTTACCCCTGGGATATACACAATTCTCATCAGGGCTCCGCAGCGGGAGGAGTACTCAACTACTATTACGGTGTTAGCCGGTCAGGTCACTCCTGTTCAGGTTGAACTGAAAGCACCGGTCACTCCATCTGCTCTCAACGGTACGCTGGGTATCAGTTCATCACCATCAGGAGCGCAGGTTTTCCTGGATAATGTTTTTGTAGGGATTACTCCTCTGACTCTCTCATCGGTAAAGCCAGGAGAGTATGAATTAATTCTGAAGATGGATAGGTTTCAGGATTATTCTAACCGGGTTCAGATTTCTGCAGGAATGACTACGACCGCATCTGTGAATCTGTCTCCTCTGCAGAAACCAACCGAATCACCAACTCCGGTTCCGACGCAATCCCCGGTTTCAGTGATTCTGGTTCCTATCAGTCTCGCAATTGGAGCACTCTTCTTCGTACGAAGGTTTCGATCCTGACCATATCCTTCTTTTTCCCGGGAGACCTACTGATAAGTTAGTCATGATCAGACTTTCTGTCCTTCTCATCCTGATCGGTATACTCATACCGGTTTCAATTGCAGAAGAGCAGAACAGTACTGAAGGATACGCCGTCCGTGAGTACGGATTGATCTCATTCGATGATCCGGTTGTGGCAGATGATCAGATGGGCAATGTAACAGTACTCCAGTCCTCTGAAACTGCTGAAAATCAGACTCTCAGAGGGGGAGAACTCACTGCACGACAACTGTTCCGGTTAAAACAGGGTGCCCAGAGTGATTACCGGCTGCTCCGGAATGAATCCGGTGATCCGACCCTGGGACTGTCTTCAACTGCTGCTCAAAGTGTTTCTATCATGTGCAAGCAGTGTGTTCCCCAAAAAACAGGAACCGTATAATCTCGGGGCTTTCACGGTTTTACCGGATATTGATATCATATACCACATGGGATCTTCCCGGTGCATATGATCTGACAAATCTTCGTTCTATTGATCTGACAGGGATCTGGTTGAATAACGGATTTTCTTCAGCATCATCTTCTATCAACGCATAAAAATGGATGGTCCCTCCCGGTACACAGAGTGAACAGGCTGCTGGGAGAAATCTATCTGCCATCAATGGCAGGTTCATAATCACCCGGTCGAACCGCCTGCCACATAATGCTGGCAGGTTTCCCGCGTCGGCAAGGATAGGGATGACATTTGATACCCGGTTCATAGTGATATTTTCGATGAGCAGGGAGACAGCATCAGGATTAAGATCGCATGCCCATACTGCTTCTGCTTTTACTGAGAGTATGATTGCAAACGGTCCGACTCCGGTAAACATGTCAAGCACCGTTTCACCCTCATTCATCATACATAAGATCCGCTGTCGCTCCGATGCGAGTCTGGCTGAAAAGTATGCTTTTTCTAGGTCTATCCTGAATGTTCTGCCATATTCGGTATGTGTTGTGGCAGTGGTCTCTTTACCAGCAAGAACTCTGAATCTCTTTGTTCTAAATTCACCTTCAACGGCACTTTCTGCGATGAGTGCAGTATGAACCGAGGGACGGTCAGCAAGAATGATAGCAGCACCTGCCGGATCATTCTCAGCCAGCACAGCGATACCTCCGATCAGTTCATGTCTGGGTAGTTCAGCCCGTTGATGAAGTTCTTCAAATTCTGCCTGGATGGCTCCTTCCTGCCTGCTGGTGATTGGAAAGAGAAGTCCTTCCCCTTCCGGGCGAATCTTCAGCGTCCGATCAAGGATCCCTTCCTCTAGAAGTTGTCTCCTGATATCCTCAGCACCCTGACGGTTTACCCGCAGACACCATTGCTGCTTCCCCATTCATCAGCTGTTATTGCACTTCGGGTACAAACAGGTATGCATGGACGATTACCTCCGCCGGATCCGGGACGGGTCTCTCAAGCTATATGTTCTTGAGAAAGAACTCACACCAGGAGAAGCGGTTCTTTTGCGACGCCGGTATATCGAGGAAGAAACCGGGATTTCTCTCCCCCGGATTGGCGAGTGTTCTATTGATCTTGATACAGTGGTAAAACGCAACTGCGAGAATATGATCGGTA
>NZ_JAJRBM010000200.1 GCF_028679455.1 Methanospirillum sp.
AACGCACTAGCCTACCAGAATGAACACCCGAAACTGATCAAGGTTGCTGAACGGTACCTTGAACGGTTTGGAGCTGATGAAGAGGTCTTTTTCCTGCTCGGTGTTTCACTGTATAAACTCGGTCTCTATGATGGTGCGATCCAGAAATTCACCGAGACGCTCTCCCGGGATTCGACCAATGTCGAAGCATCATATTGGTATGGTCTCACGCTCCTGGCCCTGAAACGGTACACCGATGCAATAGCTGCCTTTGAGATGGTTGAAGACAACCAACCTGAAGATTATCAGGCCTGGTTTTCACATGCCAAAGCACTGGTCTCCCTGGGAGAATTTCAGAAAGCCGAGTTCATCCTGAAACATTCGATCCAGTTGTCAGGTTCAGAATTCGACTCATGGCTGCTTCTGGCTCAGGTCCAGGTAGCCCAGAATCAGTCTCCTGATGCAATTCAGTCCTTAAACCATGCACTTGAACTGATCCCGGCTGATAATGAAGCATTGATGCTGAAAGCAGAACTGCAGATGAAGATTGGGTCATATCGGAGTGCCTGCCATACCTATGAACGGATCAGTGATCCGGCAGCTGGCAGATATGATGTGCTGTACGGGTTTGCCACCGCCCTCTTTCAGACCGGTCAGGTGAAGGAGGCACATGCTAAAGTAGGACGACTGCTTGAAAAATATGAGAAGAATGCTGATCTCTGGATTCTAAAAGCAGAGATTGAACAGTCATTGCATCTGTTTGAAGATGCATCACTCTCACTTCTTCAAGCCTCTAAGCAGGCTCCGGATGATGAAAAGATCCCCGGGATATTGGGTGTGGCCCTCTTTGAAGCAGGACATTACAAGGAAGCGGTCAGATCTCTGGAAAAAGCATTGAATCAGCACCCTGAAAATGGTGAACTCTGGAAGCGGAAAGCGTCAGCTCATGAGATTATGCGCAATTACAGCCAGGCTGCTGAGGCATACCAGCATGCTGCCATATATCTCCCTGACGATCCGGTTATGATAAAAAAACAGGGTGTCACTCTGTATGCAGCAGGCAAATGCGAGAAAGCACTATCCAGTTTTGACCACTATCTGGATCTTGCTCCTGATGACGGTGAGATCTGGGAACTAAAGGGAAAAACACTGTACCGTCTGGGAGAGTACGAGCGTTCAGCCGAGGCGTTCAGTCACATTACCGGACAACGGAAACATGATCCTACGCTCCTGATCCGGTACTCACGGAGTCTTTGTGCAGCAGGTAACTACGAGGAGGCCCTCAAGCCCCTTACCATTGCTTTGGAACTCAAACCCGATGATCCCGAAGCATGGCGTCTGAAAGCAGATGCCGAGATCGCATGTGGCAGGCAGGATGAGGCAGCCCGTGCAGTTTCAGAAGCTCTGAAACAGTTTCCCGAAGATCCAACCCTCCTGCTATCCCATGCAAAATCCCTGTATGAAAACGGGACCTATAATGAAGCCTTGCAGGCAGTGGAAAAAATTCTTGAGATCGCTCCGGATATTCCTGAACCCTGGGCACTGCATGCTGAGTTGCTCTGGATAACCGGTGAACATGAAGCAGCCGTTACTGCGTATGAGCGGGTTCTCGCAGAAGACGATGAAAATGCCAGGGCCTGGTTTCTCAAAGGTGACGCTCTTCAAAATCTCGGGAGGTTCGAGGATGCTGCTCTTGCCCATGAGCGTGCATTCTCCCTCGGTGGGGATAACTCGGTGGGTCTGTTGATATCAAAAAAGATGCGGTATCTGCAGCAAAAGAGATGATATGTGATTGTGAAGGTTACTGATTCCCCGAATTGTGATTGAATTTTCTGTTTTTCATGCCGCAATGTGCCCTTTCAGGTTTTTGAGTACCGTCTCCCTGTCATATGGTTTGACGATGTAACCAGCAGCACCAACCCGGAGTGCAAGTGCTACTACCTGCTCAAGTCCTGCGGCTGAGCACATGACTACCGGTATTGCAGGGAATTCTTTTTTGAACTCCCGAAGTATTTCTATCCCATTCATGTCCGGCATCACGAGGTCAAGAATGATGAGATCTGGCTGTTTCTCCCGGCATAGACGGATTCCTTCCGGCCCCATTTCAGCCGCAATAGTTGTGTATCCTTCAGTGCTTAAGATTTCTGCCATGTGGTTTTGGTCTACCGGATTGTCATCAATAATAAGTACAGTTGCCATTTCTGTTCCCCCGGCTCTGGTAATCCAGAGCCGAAACCCCCTGATATGTATCTGTTATGCTGGTCTGGAATATCAAGTTACGGAAATATTAGAGATCAGGATTCTAAATCTTCTGGTAATGAAAAAATGAGAAAGGCTCTTATCTGCCTGAACAGGCAGTTCCTGCACCCCGCTGGAGTGCTATCTTTCCTGTTCTGACCAGTTCGATGATACCATATGGGTTGAGTAGATCCACAATTGCCGCAATCTTGCCAGAGTCTCCGGTCACTTCGATCATCAGGGTATCAGTTCCCACATCAATGATCTTAGCCCTGAATATCCCTGCAACCTGCATGATCGCTGATCTGACTTCTCCGGGTTCTGCTTTAACCTTTATGAGAGCCAGTTCACGTTCAACATGCTCTGAGTTGGTAATATCCAGAACTTTGATGACCTCGATTAGTTTATGGAGTTGTTTTTTTACCTGCTCAATCTGGACATCATTCCCTGATACGACGATAGTAATTCTACTGGTATTAGGCTGTTCGCAGGTCCCGACTGCAAGACTCTCGATGTTGAATCCCCGACGTGAAAAAAGGCCCGTAACCCGGGTGAGAACTCCCGGGCTGTCCTCGACCATAACACTGAAGATATGTCGGTTCATTTACTCCTCCTCGTGTTCGGTATGATGGCCGACGATCATCTCACTGATGGCAGCCCCTGCCGGGACCATCGGGAACACGTTCTCTTCACGCTCAACCCGGATATCCAGCAGGTATGGCCCCTTATGGTCGAGAGCACGCTTCAGTGCCGGTTCAACCTCATTCGGTGCAGTCACGGTTTCAGCCCCAATCCCGTATGCCTGGGCAATTTTGGCAAATTGAACCTCTGGCAACTCAGTATACGAATACCGGTGCTCGTAGAATAGTTCCTGCCACTGCCTGACCATACCCAGGAACCGGTTGTTGAGGATCACAATCTTCACCGGGATATTGTACTGAGCGATGGTGCCAAGTTCCTGGATATTCATCTGGAAACTGCCATCACCGGCGATGACCACAACCGGTTCGTCAGGACAGGCCATCTGGGCTCCCATTGCTGCAGGAAACCCGAATCCCATGGTTCCGAGACCTCCTGAACTAATCCACTGACGAGGACGGGAGAACTGATAATACTGGGCAGTCCACATCTGGTTCTGTCCGACCTCACTGGCGATTACTCCTCTGGTTCCGAGAATCTCTGCAAGCTTCCTGATCACATACTGAGGTTTGAGTTTTCCATCTTCTTTGAACCTGAGTGGGTGGGAACGCTTCCATGTTTGTACCTTCTCTGACCACTCCGGATGTGGGCAGCCACCGGGTATTTTCTGGAGCATATCAGTGAGGACATTTTTTGCATCACCCACGATCGGCACATCCACGGTTTTGTTCTTCCCGATCTCTGCAGGATCAATATCGATATGAATGATCTTTGCATGTGGTGCAAAGGTTGCCAGATTTCCGGTCACCCGGTCATCAAACCTGACACCGATGGAGAAGAGCAGGTCAGCTTCAGTGATCGCATAGTTTGCATATTCTGTCCCATGCATCCCGAGCATGCCGAGATTCAACGGGTGAGCTGCAGGGATGCATCCAAGCCCCATCAACGTGGTGGTGATCGGAATACAGGTTCGCTCAGCAAACTCAACCAGTTCCTTTGATGCATCAGAGGCGATGACCCCTCCGCCTGCATAAATAATTGGCCGCTTTGCGGTACCAATCAGATCAAGGGCTTTCTGGATCTGCTTTCCGTGACCGTGATACGTTGGTTTGTATCCCCGAAGCCGGATCTGCTGGTCAGGTCCGTCTTCATCAGGGATTCTGGTTGTACTGACATCCTTGGGAATATCGATGAGAACAGGTCCTTTCCGTCCGGTACCCGCGATGTAGAATGCTTCCCTGATGATCCGTTTGAGATCTTTTACATCCTGTACCAGGAAGTTGTGTTTGGTCACCGGCATGGTGATGCCAGTGATATCTGACTCCTGGAATGCATCATTGCCAAGCAGGCTAGTCGGAACCTGTCCGGTTAGAGCCACAACAGGGATTGAATCCATATATGCGGTAGCAAGACCGGTTACCAGGTTACAGGCCCCCGGTCCTGAAGTGGCGAGACAAACTCCCACCTTTCCGCTTGCCCGGGCGTACCCGTCAGCTGCATGAATGGCTGCCTGTTCATGTCTAACCAGAATGTGCCTGATATCAGCGTCATAGAGTTCATCATAGATTGGAAGAACTACACCGCCCGGATACCCAAAGATGACGTCTACTCCCTGCTCTTTCAGCCCTTCAATCAGTATCTGTGCGCCGCTTTTCATCGATCTCCCTCAACAGACGGTTCATTCCCGTCACCACCGCTTCTACACTGGCCTGGATAATATCGGTCCTGGCTCCGCGTGAAGTGATAGTTCTTCCATCTTTTCTCAGTTTTACGGTTACATCAACCATTGCATCGGTACCACCGGTGATAGCCTCGACATTATACTCGTCAAGCCTGATATCACCGGCACTTGCAACTGACTGCTGCAGCACCCGAAGTGCTGCATCCACCGGGCCGTCTCCGGTTGCTGCACCAGTGACCACCTCGCCGTTGACCTCCATGGTGACCGAAGCGGTAGGCAGAATGTTGGATCCGCTCACAACCGTGAATTGTTTGACACTGATAATTGGCTTACATTCAAGCAGCATAACCGCATCTGCGATCGCCATCACATCGGTATCACTCACTCGTCTGCCCTCGTCACCGAGTGCTTTAACCCGTTTTACGATCTCCTCGAGCTGGCGTGGGTTAGGTGTATAACCGAGTTCGGTGAGTGCTGCTTTTACCGATGCTGATCCCGAATGTTTCCCGAGAACGATCCGTCGGTGTCTTCCGACCAGTTCCGGGGAAATGGGCTCATAGGTACGTGAATCCCTGAAGAGACCATGGGCATGGATCCCACTCTCATGGGTAAATGCCATCGTCCCAACGATCGGTTTGTTGGTTGCAAATGGCACTCCGGTCAGGCGGGACACCAGTGTCGATAGTGAATATATCTTCTTTGTGTCAATCCCGGTTTTATAACCGTAGAGTGTCTCCAGTGACATGACCACTTCTTCAAGCGGTGTGTTACCTGCCCGCTCACCGAGACCGTTTACCGTGACATGAGTACAACTGGCTCCGGCTTTCAGTGCAGAAAGGGTGGTTGCCAGTGCCAGTCCGAGATCATTATGACAGTGGATGCTGAGCGGAGCTATGCATAGAGATGGAATGATCTCTGTTGCACGCTCCGGTGTAAGAACTCCCACCGTATCACAGAAACAGAGCCGATCTGCTCCGTGAGCAATCCCGTCCCGGTAGAGCATACCAAGAAATTCCTGGTCTGCTCGTGAAGCATCTTCACCAGAAAGTTCAACGATGAGTCCGCGTTCTTTTGCATAGGTGATCGCACTCATAGCCATTGCATGAACTTCTTCACGGGTCTTCTGCATCTTTTTGGATATGTGAAGATCAGATACCGGGACCACCAGATGTACTGAGTCAGCTCCGGCCTCTACTGCACAGTCGATATCCTGACTGAGCGCCCTGACATAAGTACAACATTCTGCAGCAAGTCCTGCATCGGCGATCAGATGGATCGCCTCTCTCTCGCCTTCCGATGCAACTGCAGATCCTGCCTCGATGACATGTACTCCGATATCTGAAAGAGCAATAGCAATATCGAGTTTTTGTGCAGGAGTCAGCGATACCCCGGGTGTCTGTTCTCCGTCCCGAAGCGTTGTGTCGAAAAAACGTAACTTCTTATCGCCCAATAAAACACTCACTCATAGGATGTATCTCCCAAGAGATGATGGGAGTTTACTCTCTAAAAATGTTATGCTGAAAAAAGAAGATCTATTATATATTGGTTCCAGCCCTCTATAATTTTGGTGCATTAATTAGTGTTTTTCAGGTGGTGCGCACCAGGCTTGTTTGTCAAATATGCATTTTCGATCAACGGGCTGTTGTCTGAATCTTTGGCTCAATAAGTTTCCAGATCCAGTCTGCAAGTTCTCTGATGTTTTTCGTTTGAATGTATACCTCTCCCGGACCGGTGATATCTGTCACCATAAATTCTCCTGAGAGAAATGTCTCTTTCCATCCCCCAAACTTGGTAACCTGATATGAGCAGGTATCGCTGAATGCGACAAGGTGAAAATTATCAACAACAAGCCGTTCTCCCTGAGCGAGGATATGTTTGTCAATCGCCCCAAACGTGTTGATAAAGAGCAGACCTTCGCCTGATACCTTAATCATGAACAGGCCCTGACCGAATATTCCTTTCGTAAATCCCTGCCATTCTGCATCCAGGTTTATACCCAGTTCGGATGCGATGTATGCAGATTTCTGAAGGATAAATCCCCTGTTCTGATTGATCTCAAGAACCTCGACGTCACCGAGCGGTGCTGCAGAAAAACCCGCCTCTCCCGGACCTGATTTAGCCGTAAACTCGTTGACAAAGAAGGACTGTCCACCGAGCAGTGTCATTCCTATGGTAGAGAGCAGGCCTTGTTTCCGCTTCCTGGTATGGACCTCAATGGATGGTTGCATGTAGGTCATCGATCCTGCTTCGGCTGCGATCGATTCTCCTGGTTGCAGGGTTATTACCAGATATCCATAACTTGGACGATATTTGATCTCGTACTGCATGAGAATACTCCGTGATAGTGATAAGATACTCTACGAGAAAGAGTTGTTGAACGCGATTAATAATTACTGTTCTGTGGTTAGATAAAAAAAATATCTTACTTTCTGTATCCTGACACATCCGGAGAATCAGGTATACTAATGACAAATAATTATGGGCACGGATAGACGATGGTGACCGTTGAATCATCTTCTCCAGATTTTAAACTATTCTTCTCTTCAGAACTCTGATTTACTTCGTCTGGGTGAAAAAAAGCAGAACTTTCGTTTCGTTTCTGTACCTGATACGCATCAAGTGCATCCCAGTCGCCTGCCCGGATCATCTCGCCGATTGAACTATATGTAGTGTTATTTTTTCCAGGTATGGCAGTTTCTCCATCGGTAAGATTTACTAAACCAACAGAGGGTACATGAGAACTATTTTCGGTTATTGTGGTATTTGGGTGAGTTGTGTTAACCTGAACCGGAGTTGCTGTTGGAAGCGGCGTCATTACTCTCGGTGTTGAACTGGTAGCAGAAACATTTCCTGCGATAACACCGGAATAATATGGATTTGTAGCCATTCGACCCGACTCTGAAACTCCGAAGTCTCCATAATCCCCGAATCCTGCTCCTGTTCCGCTGGCGATCACCGCAGGAATAATGCTTACTATCAGCGATGAAACCAGGAGGAAGGTCATGATGAATCGGTATCTGTCATTCATACTCATATCTGCTTGTTCCACGGAGATAACGATTCTGAATATCTTCTGGTGTGCACAAGGGTGAAGGATCCCTCTTCTATATGCACCACTCAATGCGCGTAACTGCACCACTACCTGGTACATGCCTGCACCATACTACTCAGGATCCTGCATAGAAGGAAAAGAGATATCCCTTCATTTCCAATGGTGTAAAAGGAGGACAGAGGTCATCTATGATCCAGAAGTATTACGATAAAGATGTCGATCCGTCTGCAATTTCCAAGAAGACAATTGCGGTGATCGGATACGGCTCTCAGGGGAGAGGACAGGCACTGAATCTGAAAGACAGCGGCCTGCAGGTGATCATTGGTCTGCGCCCCGGAAAGAGTTGGGATCTTGCCAAGAGCGAG
>NZ_JAJRBM010000201.1 GCF_028679455.1 Methanospirillum sp.
TCAGGGCTTGCGACCTTCTTCGGATTTTCTGCCCTGATCCTTTCGGCCTTTCCCATCATCAGCAACTTTGGACTGACCACCATTATTGCGGTCCTCTTCTCATTGATAGGTGCCGTTGCAGTGATGCCTGCAGTTCTTTCGCTGCTCGATCAGATCATCCACAAGGTTGAGGAGGTTGAAGAAGATGTTCTTCATGTGCATCCCCATCATGAAAAATAACGAACATGTTCTGCATGTTCAGGTTCCTGCCTTGGCTTCATGATCCTTTTTTTGGGTATTCCCGGAACAATTGATTGTATAACGACATCCTTACCATCGTCGTGATCATAGATCAGATCAGCATGTCTTCTCAAGAGGGGGGAATCCCTGGTGTTACCGTCATGTATCCGGTTACCAGAGTGACCGGAGATGTGGTGCAGGAAAAATCTGTTGAAGTCTGTACTGAATCGCGGGTGATTCTCTATCTCAATGATGTTGTGATAGGGGATCTCTCCATCACTCCGGTTGATATTGAGGCATTTGCAACCGGTCATCTGATCTGCGAAGGATACCTCACGTCAATCAAAGATATTACAGCGATACACATTGACCTTCCCCATGTGAGGGTTACTGCCTCCTGTCCTGTTGAACATTCATCAAGTGGGAAATTCTCAAAGAACAGCTCTGGTGGCTCCTGCAGGAACCTTCTTCCTGATGGTCCGACTCCTCCTCTCGCTGATGGAATGATCCTGGATGTCGAAACGGTCTTTCGTTCAATGAAGCGGGTAAATGATTACTCAGTAATCTGGAAACGCACCGGCGGCATGCATTGCAGTCTGATCATTACCGAAGAAGGCGAAATCGTCTGCGGGGTGGAGGATATGGGCAGGCATACCACGGTGGACAAGGCTGTCGGCGTTGCCCTGCACAAAGGGGTTGATATCACCCGATGCTACCTGATCTGTTCCGGAAGGCTTCCTGTTGACATGGTTGCAAAGGCATACCGGGCAGGAATTCCAATCGTGGTGAGCAATAATGCAGCATTTGCGGGAGGAATCGAATTTGCGAAAAAAGCTAATATGACCCTTGCAGGATTTGTGAGACCCCCGTCAATGACCATATATACCTGCTCACACCGGATCAGGTTTCCTTCATGATAGAGATCTGGTTACGTCATACGGGAGATCTCCCGTGACACATTTTTAAAAAAGGATTTTGATACTTACCCTACGGTAAATTTCTGCATCTCTTTGTTCAGTCGGTTAGCGACCTCAAACACCTGCGATGACTGTTCGGTCAGCTGGTCGGTTGCAGCTGCTGCTTCTTCACTTGCAGCTGCTGCTGACACTGCTTCTTTTGAAGTGTTCATCACCACATCATTTACTTCATTGATTGAAGCGGTGATCTCTTCGACTGCTGCTGCCTGCTGTTCGGCTGAACGGGCAACCTCGTCCATTCGCTCACTGATCGTGGAGATTGCTCCGATGATCTCATTGAATACGCTCAATGTTTCTGAAAGCGATCTTCCTCCTGTCAGTACTGATTCAGCACTATGATCCATGGTGGCTGACGCGAGTTCTGTCTTCTTCTGCAGGCTCTCGATCATACCGGTAATATTCTCTGCTGACTGCCGGGATTCAAGAGCCAGGGATTTGACTTCGCTTGCGACAACTGCAAATCCCCGCCCGGCCTCTCCTGCCCGTGCTGCTTCAATGGCTGCATTTAATGCGAGAAGATTGGTCTGGCTTGCAATATCTGATATAACTTTGGTGATCTTGTTGATCGTCTTCATCTCTTCCATAATCTCTCGGACAAGACTGACGACCTGGGTGGTGGATTTGGTGATCTCATCCATCCCTTCTTCAGCACCTTTTGCTAGTTCAGTTCCTTTCGATGAGAGATCACTGGTATTCATGGCGAGATGGTTCACTTCATCTGCCCGTGCTGACACTGCTGAAACGTTTACTGCAAGATCCTCCATTGCCTTCAGGATCTGTTCAATTCCATCTTTTCCTCGTTCAGCATTCAGACTTACTGCCTGGGCGATATCAGCAAGGGTGTTGGTACCTGCACTGACATCACTGATACTCCCATGTGTCTGGGTGACTACTGAATTGAGATTCTTAACCTGGTCATTTATGAGTCCGACTGCTTGAGATACATTGGCTCCGACCTGATCCAGGGCTTTTTTAAACTCATTCCAGTCCCCCTCCATGGCAAGGCTGGAATCTACCCGGCGTGCAAAATTATACTGGGCATAACTTTCAGAGACAACCATTGCCTCATTCACCGGGATGGTGACTGAGTCAAGAGTTTTATTCATTCCCTCAATGATAGATCTGAAAGAACCCTGATGACGGGATGGATCCGCCCGAACCGTGAGTTCTCCATGAGTGCCTGCTTTTCCGAGGGTATCTACATCGGCAATTAATGATCTGATATTATCCCGCATTTTGATCAGCGGTTCATAGAGTTCATCCTTGTCTGATGCCTTTTCTATCGATGCAGACATATCTCCCTCTGATATCTTGGTCACATAGATGATCAGATCTGAAAGCCAGTGATGAACATCATTGATTGCATCCCGAAGTTTGGCATGATCACCGATGCATTGAACCTCGACCTTCTGACTCAGATCTCCTCCTCTGATATTCTTCAAAACCCGGTAACCCTGGATGATCGGGTTAACGATTGTGTCGAGCATATCGTTCACTTCAGTGATTATTTCTGCATATGCACCACTGAACTGTTCCGGGCGACCACGTTCTTTGATGGATCCTTTCTGAGCTGAATCGGTAATACGAAGAATTTCAGTCTGCAGTTGCCTGATTACATCTGCCACATTATTCACCGCCATACGGATCTTTTCATGGTCACCCTTGAAGGTCTGATCAATACGGGTGTTGATGTCTCCCTTTGATATATTGACAAGAATCTTGCTCATATCCCTGAATGGATACAGGATATCATCCAGCATCTCATTGATCCGGTTAATGAGCATCTCAAGATCCCCATGATATCCGTTGGAA
>NZ_JAJRBM010000202.1 GCF_028679455.1 Methanospirillum sp.
AACCGAATTCAACTCTTTCCCTCTCTTATTTTGAATATATAGTGATTGATTATCTGATGGTTCCATGTGCCTAAGAGGGAGACGCTGGCTGGTAGATAATCATATCCCATCTTCCAAGGATCTTCAATCCCCTATCTTTCACTGGAATGGCTCATGGATGTTGTTTCGGCTCCGCGCATGATACTGATTAGACCTGACTCCTATATCTGAGTTTACTTACATACCTCTGATTATCAGCGGTTTGGTTCCCATCTTTTGGAACAAGATGCCGCGGTCAGGCTTACTCTGCTGCGATCAATGGGTCGCTACATGGAGAAATCATGGGTGTAGCATTACGGGATATCATCTCTCCCTATAAACATCAGGTGGAATTTCAGGATCTAACCGGGATTGCATCGGTCGATGCATATAATGCATTGTATCAGTTTCTCTCAATCATCCGCCAGCCTGATGGAACCCCGCTTATGGATCAGGATGGGCGGGTAACCTCCCATCTGTCAGGTATCTTTTACCGGACCTGCAATTTTCTTCAGCAGGGAATCCAGCCGGTCTGGATATTTGACGGCAAGCCCCCTGAGCTTAAAAGCCGGACGATTGGAGAACGACGTGCAATAAGAGCGGATGCACAGGAGAAATGGGAACAGGCAAAACGTGAAGGGGATACTGTCGGGGCATTCAGGTATGCGATGGCTTCATCGAAACTGGATGATGCGGTTCTTTGTTCAGCACGTGAACTCCTGGATCTACTTGGGATTCCTGTCCTTGATGCACCTTCGGAGGGTGAGGCTGAAGCATCGCACATGGTTCACACTGGTGCTGCCCGATATGTTGCGTCCCAGGATTATGACACCCTGCTTTTTGGGGCACCGCTGCTGGTGAGGAACCTGACGGTGTCTGGAAAAAGGCGACTTCATGGCAGAATGGTAAATGTGCAGCCAGAAACAGTTATTCTTGATGAGGTTCTCACCGGACTTGATCTCACCCGCGAGGAACTGATCGATGTGGCTATCCTGGTTGGTACCGATTTTAATGAAGGAGCAGCAGGAATTGGTGCAAAAACTGCGTTAAAGAAGGTGAAAGGGGGCGAATTCCAACAAACAGTAGTATCAAAACTTCCTGATCTGGATCCAGAACCTGTCCGGGACTTCTTCCTTCATCCACCTGTTTCAAGCAGTTACTCACTTGAATGGAAAAAACCTGATCATGATAAGATCATCTCCTTCCTCTGTGGTGATTATGGATTTTCTGAGGATCGGATCACTCCGATGCTTGAAAAGATCAGTGGTCGGGGAAAACAACGAACCCTTGACAGTTGGTTCTGATACCTGTCAGCATAAACCCATGTAACAATGCCCGTATATTTTTCTTTTTTGCCTTTGATACTTATCAGGTGAATATGTTTGGATCGCCCGGTGTGAGAACAAATCTGAATCTGTTCTTGGTATACTTCTTGATGATGGTGCTGGTATCATCGGCACTAACCGGATCCGTCCTTGCTGATGAACAGGGATCAGGGGTTGGTGCTCAGGTAGCATCCTTTGAGAACGGAACTATGACTGCAGACGGGGCGGTTGATTTTTCAGCATCACCTCTTGATGGGTACGCCCCACTCTGTGTCACATTTACCGTACACGGTCTGCTCGGTGAATATTTCTGGGATTTTGGTGATGGTACCACTTCAAATTCACAAAATCCGGTTCATTGTTATCAGAACGTGGGTTCGTACTGGGTGAAACTACAGTACTCTGCAGGTCAGAACACAGGTGAGGTATCCAAAGTGGATTACATCCGGGTTAAGGACCCGGTAACTCGGGTGGATTATGATGCCACCCCCCTGAATGGAACAGTACCTCTCACCGTGCAGTTTTCTGTCATTGGAAATCCAACCACGCTTCACTGGGATTTTGACGACGGACAGGAGAGCAGTGAAAAGAATCCGGTACACCAGTATCAGCAATCCGGGTATTACTCACCGCTCCTGACCTATTGTGCTGACAGCGCCTGTGATAAGATATCAAAATACAATTACATTGAGGTCTCCTCAGGTGAAGAGATCAATTTTACCGCAGAAGATCTCGGTGGTGTAGCCCCCCTTTCAACCAAGTTTATCGCTACCGGCCAGGCAGATACCTATGCCTGGGATTTTGGTGATGGCACTACTTCATACGAGCAGGATCCCGGTCATTACTATACACAGCCTGGCAATTACACCGTTTCTCTGACCTATTCCATTGATGGGGCAACCTATACGGTGACCCGGTCTGATTATATTCATGTTACCTCGCGATATGCTCCTGATTTCAATGCGTCTCCACGGAGTGGAATGGCTCCACTCTGTGTTGAGATGGATATGACAAGTCAGCCCCAGTCATGGCTCTGGATGTTTGGTGATGATGTTACCTCACCTGATGCCCATGGTTCTCATTGTTATGGGGTTGGTGGCAGGTATGATCTCGGGCTTCATTACTGTTACAATGGGTACTGCAGTGACGTGGTTAAGCCTAGATATATCACCGTTACGTCCCCACGGATCTATACCGACCCCGGTAATGACGAAGCGACGGTAAAGTTCAGAACTGATGCAGGGGACGGACTCAGATTCCTCTGGGAATTTGGTGATTCAGCCACTTCTGATAGTGCGGGACCTACTCACCGGTATGATGAACCAGGTGAGTATAATGTCACCCTCTCGGTCCTGGGAACCTGTGGGTGTACAGCAAAAGCAAGCACCAAGGTCTCGGTAAACCCTAAAAAGCCTCTGGATTTTTCTGGCACACCCCTGGAAGGATGTGCCCCGCATAGTGTCCAGTTTACAGAGTCATCGTCAGGAAGCCCTGAGAAGAGACGTTGGGACTTTGGTGACGGGGAAACATCGGAAGAGAGAAATCCGTTTCACAGTTATCGGTTTCCCGGAATATATACTCCGACTCTGGTGGTTAGTTACACCGATCATGAAGAAAATATTACCAAACCCGACTACATCTCTGTTCATGGTATCCCCCAACCCTCCTTTCTGATAAATCCGGAATCCGGAGTTGCACCTGCCACCATTACCTTCACCGATACTACGAGTGGGTATGAATCCAAACGCTCATGGGATTTTGGTGACGGAGTGACCGGAACTGAAGCACGGATGGAGCACCGGTATGATCAGGATGGAGTGTACAATGTTTCGCTCACCGTCTGGGGCGAAGGTGACTGCCACGGTATGGTAACCCGGACTGTCAAGATAGCAGGGCAACAGGAACTCAGGTATGACCTGACCGGGCTTCCCAGGATTGGGCTGACCCCGTTGTCCACTTCATACAAAGTATCCGGAAACCCGTACCAATGGACGATTGATTTTGGTGATGGGCAGACCACTTCAGAGCAGAATCCCTTCCACACTTATGCATCCCCCGGTTTCTATAGTCCAAAACTCCATGTCTGTGATGCAGACGGGTGTGAAGATATTGTCAAACCAAACTATGTTGCTGTCATCCCTCCTGAGTATCAGAACCTTACCCTAGTTCAGGGTTGGAATCTGGTCTCTGTTCCGGTCTCCCTCGAGCCGGGTCAGGATACCATGGGGATATTTGCCGGTGTGGACACAGCAAGCCATTCACTCTATTCATGGGACAGCACAACAGAGCAGTGGAAACGGGTGAACAAAGATACCCCCTTTGATCCGCTCACCGCGGTATGGATCTATGCAGTAAAAGATGTTCAAATTCCTCTGCCATTTGCGTCAACCAGTCTGGAAGGGAATCTGTCCCGATCACTATCACCGGGTTGGAATCTCGTGAGTTTTCCTGGCATAGGTAAGGCTGCTCCAGGGGCTGTGCTCGGTGAGTTGGGCTGGTCGTATCTTCTGGGCTTTAATGCACAATCCCAAAAGTACGATGTTCCGGTTGAGAAGGGAAAAGACGAGCAGGAGTTACTGGACCCACAACGGGGGTACTGGGTATATATGGAGGATCCCGGAGAATTAAATCCCCCAATTTATAACTCCCATTAATTTGATCGTTCCCTCGGGGAGGTCTACAGAGATGTCGGTAACTGATCACGGGTTGTATGCGTCTCGTGATGAAGAAATTCGGTCATGCTGGTCAAGTATTCTGTTTTATGATCATCAGATGTTGTATACGGATATTCACCCTTTTTGAATGCATCTTCATCTACATACCTCTGGAGAGCAATCGATGCAGCCCTCCCGTAAATCTCGATTAGAGAAGCATTTTGCAACGGTTCATCATTCTGCAGGATGAATAAAATATTTC
>NZ_JAJRBM010000203.1 GCF_028679455.1 Methanospirillum sp.
ATGCTGGAACCTGCTTTAAAGCTGCTGCATGTATAACTACATCAACATCGTTTAAGGCACGACTCAGGCGATCTTTATCTCTTACATCACCAATAAAAAAACGAAGTCTATCATCTTTTATTTTCTGTTGCATCTTCCACTGGAGGTATTCACCCCGTGAATATATTCGAACACTTGCAGGATCATATTTAGAAAGTAGGAGAGAGGTGAAAGCCCTTCCAAAGGATCCTGTTCCACCGGTGATAAGAATTGTTTTGTTGTCTAAAAATGGCATAAAGATCTAAAGAAAGAGATATAACAAATTTTCGAAGGCCTAAATGAGTAATAAATGTCTAGTAAATCATTTTTCTCGTGATAAATAAATGAACTAACCAAAATCACTAATACCACGTCCCCTTATTCTCCTCCTGCATGTCAAACAGCATTGCAAACAGAATAAATTGTACCCCCAGTGCAAATAATATCACTGATACCACAGCCGGAACAAACATCTCATTCTTCAGCAAAAATTTGAAATAAAATGCATAAAATCCAAAAAGAACTCCGGTAAAACTAAAAAAGAAACCGAATAAATAAAAAAACACAAGCGGATGAAAACTGAGCAGAACATATTTCACTTTAAGCCTCCAGAAGAATGCATTTAATAATAACCATGATAGCCGGACGATATACGTAGAGTATTTTATCTTTGACTGTTCGAGCCCGTACCGTGCCGGATGAGGAACATTCCTGACCCGAAACCCGAATGTATTCAGCCAGACCAGAAGATCATTGCAATATCCATACCGTGGATAGATTGAATCAAGGGATATTGTTTCGAGTGCCCGACGTGATATCGCAGTATACCCATTCTGGGGATCCATCAGTTGCCAGTATCCTGATGCAATCTTAGTCAGAAGAGTCAGCACCGAATTCCCGATAAACCGCCATTTTGACATCCCCTGCCTGAATTGTTCATTAATGAGCCGGTTACCAACAGCATAATCCACCACACCCCCCACGACCGGGTCAAGGAGCTCTGGAAGAAAAGTCGGATCCATCTGGTTATCGCCGGCCATCACGGCCACGACATCTATCCCATCAGCAAGTGCCTGCTTGTACCCCGAAACAATTGCACCACCAACACCCTTGTTTTTTTCATGATGAATGGGAACAATCCGTGAATCTTTCCGGGCATAGTTATCAATAATTGCACCGGTCTTATCAGGAGATGCATCATCAACCGCATATACCCGGTCAACAAATGGAGGAATGGATTCCAAGGTCGCCAGAATCAGTTGCTCTTCCCGATATGCCGGTATAGCAACAGCTATCGTTTTTTCTCTATACACCCATCTACACCCACCAGGTTACCCCCCGGTACCTGATAGTATAGGTATCATAATGAAAATAATATATAACTTATCCCATAAGCCAAACATGAGATCATGAGTAATGGTGAAATAATTACCCGGGTTATTATTTCATCGTCTGGCGTATGATGTGTGAAACCATGTAATCAGTACTAGCGAAATCCCCTCAGGAGAACCCGGTATATATAATCTGAAACTGATAAACACGATCATCTTTCAAGGGAGATGGCCTCCTGAATAATCTGATCTTAGATCTGAACTGAATCTCCAGCTACACAATACTTTGTTTGCACCTGTGTCTATACGTATTATCTCTCACCAACTTCCCATCCTTCAATATTCCGGGTCTTTGGATCAAATATAATCCCAATCTCATACACTGGTCTTCTATCAGATCGGTATTTACCTGCATATTCTCTCTCCTGGAGCTGGACAAGAGGGCTAATGTCACTTTTATCCAGCCCCTTTACTTTGAATTCAAATACCCATATTCCGGTCTTCGTCTTAACCGTCAGATCTATTCGTCCTTTATTTGTGGTATCCTCCGGAATAACTGAGTATCCCATGCTGGCAAAGTACGCATAGACGATACTTGCATAATATCCCTCAAATGTTGATATCTGATTCTTCCGATACCAGTCATGTGGAATTGAGGCAAAGAATGAATAAAAAATATCCTTGAGCCGGTCGGTATTGCCAGAAGTCAGAACGCTATCCAGTTGCATCTGGTTTGCAGACTGTTCTGAAGTTCCAACCAGAATTCCAAGCATTAATTGGGAGATAGAACTCTTAACTTCGCGGTTAGGAAATCCAAGATGATAAAAAATTCTCCCGCCAACTTGACTCTCATGGGTAATCGTCAGGTACCCGGTCTGAAAAAGCAGGGTTTCAAGTTTGATATCTTCAATACGGAATGATCCTA
This sequence comes from Methanospirillum sp., assembly GCF_028679455.1. Classification (GTDB taxonomy): domain Archaea; phylum Halobacteriota; class Methanomicrobia; order Methanomicrobiales; family Methanospirillaceae; genus Methanospirillum. The sequence continues at coordinate 2,275 of NZ_JAJRBM010000203.1, forward strand.
GAAGTTCTTCCCCGGTAATCAGGTTATCCAGATCAGGGAGGGACACGGGTTTTTCTTCTAACAGTTTAATAAGAAATGATGGTGTTCCAGTCTCAAACCAGTATGGCCGGAATATACGCTTATTACACAAGAGTAAAATATCGAATGGATTATACACCGCTTCCCCGGTCCATGAGTACCCGTTATACCACTCCCGGACAGCGTTTGGATCAAATCCTTTGAGATTCTGTACAAAAACCGTATCCAGATCCTGCTGGGTATATCCGCAGATAGCAGAGTACGGGGCGTCAAGCGTAATATCATTCAGGTTGTTCATTCCTGAAAAAATACCGGTTTTTGCGAATTTAGACACCCCGGTTAGGAATACAAAACGGAGATACTGGTCAAGAGGCTTAAAGGAACCATAGAAATCTTTGAGAATATCTCTCAATTCTGCTGCAAGAGTTACATCCTCTACATTATCAAGAATCGGTTTATCATACTCGTCAACCAGGATAACAATCTG
>NZ_JAJRBM010000204.1 GCF_028679455.1 Methanospirillum sp.
CATTCTCTGCATACTTTTCTACACTATCTAATACAGTTCAGGAGAAAATAACCGCAACCTGGGGTGAGGCTCCAGGAATGAGTATGGTTCTTGATGGAACGATCCTGATTACAGGTCTTTCGTTTGGCAATTCCACCGTCCACGTACAACCGAAAAGAGGATGTTACGGCTCCAGGTGTGATGGACAGGTCTGTAAGATCCTCCATGATCCGGAGTGTCCACCACCGCACCAGTACCTTGCCACGTATTTTTGGATCGAGAAGATCTTCAATGCAGATCTTATTGTCAATGTTGGAACCCATGGAAATCTTGAATTTTTACCCGGGAAAGGACTTGGGCTTTCTGAGGACTGTTTCCCGGATGTGGCCATAGGTACCACTCCTCATCTCTATATTTATAATGCCGATAACCCTCCGGAAGGTACAATCGCAAAACGGCGAGGATATGCCACCCTCATTGATCATATGCAGGCTGTTATGACACAAGGAGGACTGTATGAAGGTCTTGATGAACTTGATGTACTGGTTAGCCAATATGAAACTGCAAAACTGGATCCTGCCCGATCACATTCTCTTCAGCATCTGATACGAGACGCTATCATAGATCTCAATCTGGATAAAGACATCCACCTGACTGAAGAGATGGCCCTCGATGAGATCGTCAGCAGATCGCATGAGATTCTTTCAAAGATACGGAATACGCAGATTCCCTCTGAAATGCACACATTTGGAGAACTTCCTGAAGGTGAAAAACGTCTGGACTTCATCAATGCCATCATCAGGTATGACAGCGGAGATCCATCTCCCAGAAGAACCATCGCACGGTTACACGGACATAATCTCACAGAATTACTCCAGAATCAGGATGGATTTTCTGATACCCTTGGACTGTCAACCGGTGCTATTCTCGAGGATTTAGAAGACAAAACGAAACAATTCATTGCTTCTGTTCTTGATGATACTCTTGAATCATACCAGACATGGTTTGGTCATGCTGTATCTCCTCAAGATGTAGATGAACTGGACAGGATCTGCAGTCGTATCATTGACATTAACAAACGAATTAATGATTCTAAAGAGATTGAATCGCTTTGTAATGGATTTTCAGGTGGGCATATACCAGCAGGTCCATCAGGGCTAATATCACGAGGACATGAAGAGGTGCTCCCGACGGGGAGGAATTTCTACTCGCTTGATCCATACAAGGTTCCAACAAAAGCTGCCTGGAGGGTTGGACAACGTCTTGCAGATTCTCTGATTGAGAAGTATATCTCGGAGGAGAGCAGATTACCCGAAAGTGTGGCATTTTTCTGGATGTCAGGAGATATCCTTGCAGCAGATGGAGAAGTCTTTTCCCAACTATTGTCATTACTCGGCGTCGAGCCAGTATGGGAATCTAATGGAAAAGTCTCGACATTTACAATTATTCCATTGGATAAACTGGGAAGACCACGGATAGACATTACAGTCAGGGCCTCCGGGCTCATCAGAGACAATCTATCCAATTGTTATGAACTTGTTGACCGGGCTGTTCAGGCAGTTGCATCACTGGATGAACCAATCGAGATGAATTATGTGCGAAAACATGCTCTCGAAAGCATGGAACAAAATAATAGTTCCTGGCAGGAATCTACATTGCGGATTTTTTCATCCAAACCTGGTTCTTATTATAACGGGGTAGACCTCGCTGTTTTGGCAAGTGCGTGGAAGGACGAAACAGATCTTGCTGAGTTATATGTTGCATGGAACGGGTATGCATTGAGAAGAGGCTGTGAAGGAAAAGAGGCTCATGGACAGTTTGCATTGAACCTCTCCAAAGTTTCTGTTACGTATAATAAAGTCCACTCAGACGAGACTGATCTTCTTGGATGTTGTTGTTATTTCGGGACTCATGGGGGAATGACCGCTGCAGCAAGGCACTATTCAGGAAAGGAAGTCAAGCCATATTATGGCGATACCCGTGAACCAGAACATATTGAGGTACGAGACCTGTCAGATGAGCTTCGCCGGGTCGTCAGAGCAAAACTCCTGAATCCCAGATGGATAGAGGGAATGAAAAAACATGGGTACAAAGGAGCGGGTGATATCATGAGAAGGGTAACCCATATCTACGGGTGGGAAGCTTCAACCGAAGAGGTAGACGACTGGATCTTTGATGATATTGCTGAAACCTTTGTCAACGATGACGAAATGAGGCAGTTCTTTGAAGAGAACAATCCGTATGCTCTTGAGGAGATAGCCCGGAGACTCCTTGAAGCAGAGCAACGAGGCCTCTGGAATGCGGATCAGGATGTTCTCGAGAGTCTGAAGAATAATTATCTGCAGATTGAATCCTGGATGGAAGAGAAGATCGGAGAGGGTGATTACCAGGGTGGAAGTGTTGACATTTATACTCGCAATGATGTCGAAATCTGGGGAAACTCGATAAAAGAGATAATGGCCAATGTCCAGGAAAAATTTTCAGAACGTTCTTGAGATAACCAGGTTACAATCAGAGTGTGAATAATTCATGAATTCAAATACGAAAAATTTGGTCTCCATATATCACTCTGGAAAAGAAAGAAAGGTATTTGTTATCGGATTACTTTCGGCCCTTCTCCTGCTGACCATCATCTATGCCCTCAATGCCGGTTCCTATCATCTCTCATCTGGAAGAATTTTAGAGATTCTAGCACAAGTAATTACGAATCCCAGCTCCCTAACAGGGTCCGACTCTGAAAGTATAATTGTTATTGAATTCAGACTGCCACGAGTTATTCTTGCAATCCTGACTGGTATCAGTCTCTCTGTTGCAGGTTGTGTAATGCAGGCACTTCTGCGAAATCCTCTCGTAAGTCCTTTTACTCTTGGACTTTCATCAGCAGCGTCATTCGGGGCTGCAATGGCCATTGTATTCGGACCAGTTCTGTTGCCATTTATTCCCCAGGAATACCAAAATGAAACAATCATCCTGTCCGCATTTCTGCTCGGATGGCTCTCGGTTCTCCTTATTTACGCGATTTCTCGAATGAAAGGATCTTCAGGTGCAACCCTCATTCTTTCAGGTGTTGTTATCGGGTACATCTTTACTGCTGGCGTTATGATCATGAAATATCTCACAAATGATGAAAAATTGCGTGAGATTACACTCTGGCTTATGGGAGGAATGTGGGGTGCAAACTGGGGGGCTGTACTTGTCGTATTACCGATAACGCTCATATGTCTGGTATTTCTTGAGTCGTTGTCCTGGGATTTAAATAGCCTTGCAGCAGGTGATGATGTCGCAAAAAACCTCGGAGTGAATGTAAATCGTCTCCGTATGAAGGGTTTATTTGTTGCAACGCTGGCGTCATCAGCTTGTCTTGCATTTACCGGAATCATCGGGTTTATCGGTCTCATGGGTCCGCATATCGGGAGAATGTTGATCGGAAATGATAACCGCTATCTAATTCCCTGTTCAGCACTTCTTGGTGCCCTGATTCTCCTGTTGTCAGACACTACTGCCCGGACTGTGATGGATCCAGTAGAGATTCCGGTTGGTGTTATCATGTATGTTATCGGCGGAGCTTTCTTCCTGATCCTGATCCTGCGTGGACAACACCGGGTGATCACATGAATTGTCAGATACAACTCTCAATACGTGATCTCTGTGTCAGATACGGACTTAATTCTGTCCTTAATCAGTTATCGTTCGATCTTCTCCCCGGAGAGGTCATGTGTATCATCGGACCAAATGGTTCTGGGAAGAGTACTCTCATAAAAACATTGGCAGGAATTATCAGTTCTCATACAGGCTCGATTGCTATCAACGGAGCATCTGTTGATACATACAGCAAAAACCATATTGCTCAATTGATCGGGTATGTACCGCAAGATTTCCAGTTTTTGACATCAATAACAGTGCTTGAGGCAGTTATTCTTGGAAGGCGTCCTCATGTTGGGTGGTCACTTACCTCCAAAGATCTGCAGATTGTTCAGAACGCAATGGAAAAGGTGCAGATATCATCGATGGCTGAAAAACTCCTGACTGAATTGTCGGGAGGAGAACGACAACGTGTCTTTATCGCCCGGGCCCTGGCACAGGAACCCAGAATTTTTCTTTTTGATGAACCAACCAGCGCCCTTGATATCAGACACCAAATCGAGGTTTTTTCTATGATTAGAGAAATTTCACAGAACCAGGGTAGATCAGTTCTCGTTGCAGTCCATGATCTGAACTTTGCGTACCACTATGCCAATCGGGTAATGTTGATTGATGAAGGAAAAATCATGAGCATCGGGTCGGCTGAAGAGGTAATGACTGAAGAGAATATCAGATCGGTGTACGGGGTTTCCATGCAGTTAGTAAACTCACGAAACGATACGTTTCTCCTCCCTGTATGGGACCATGGCAACCCCTCTGAACCAAATTCAAGCGAATCATCCCATTGTATGAATTTTTTAGAGATTGAGCCGACCGCAAAAACATTAGCATGAATAATACAATCGAAATCCACGATTTAACAAAGAATTATGACAATCTTTGTGCTGTTAACAGAATGAACCTGTCAGTTGGAAATGAAATATTCGGAGTTCTCGGGCCGAACGGTTCAGGAAAAACCACCACAGTCCTCATGCTCACCACACTTCTCGATCCAAGTAGTGGAACCGCAGAGATTTGCGGGCATGATATTCATAACGAACCTTTGAAAGTGAGGGAATCCATCAGTTATGTGCCCCAGGATATGGCGGTGGATGTCAGACTGACCGGGAGAGAGAATGTGAGGATGTTCGCAGATCTCTATGGGGTTCAGGAGCCTGAAAAAAAGACCGATCATGCGCTAAAGGTGCTTGAACTCTCTGAACGTGCTGATGAGTTTGCAAAAGTATATTCTGGAGGGATGAGAAGGAGGCTTGAACTAGCACAGGCATTAGTCCATAATCCACGGGTATTATTTCTGGATGAGCCTACAGTAGGTCTTGATGTCTCTGCCAGG
>NZ_JAJRBM010000020.1 GCF_028679455.1 Methanospirillum sp.
ATCCGTTCATGGACGATAAACAAGATCAGACAGAAGATGCAGAGGCCACAAGAGAGCAGGATCTGCCAGTCAGAGACCCCCAGGTGAGGAATGCGTTCGAGAACGTACACCACTGACGCCATCAACCCAAAGACCAATACTGCTCCGAAAAGGTCAAAAGGTTCTTTTTCCCTTGGAGTATCAGGGGGAATAACATACCTGGCAAATATCAGAATAAGAAAGGCAATCGGTACATTAATCAGAAATGCCCAGTGCCAGGAGAGGTATTGGGCAAGCAATCCACCGATGGCAGGACCAGCGGCAACCCCTATTGATACCGACATGGATATTGCTCCAAAGGCCATCCCAAACATGTCTTTCGGGAGATATGTCACGCAGAGCAGCGATGCAGTAGCCGCAATCATGGCAGCCCCGATACCCTGAAGAATCCGTGAAGCGAGAAGAATTTCAAAATCAGGGGATATTCCGCATGCAGCAGAACCAAGGGCAAAAACACACAGACCGTAGAGGAAGATAGACCTGATATGCCCTCGTTCAGCAGTTTTTCCAACGATGAGGATGAGTCCTGCAATCATCAGAAGGTAGGTGATGATGACCCAGGAGACCGTCCCGGTATCAGTGCCGAATGACTCTGATATCTGGGGGAGGATGATCGTCACGATTGAGCCATCAAGCCCATCTAAGAACATCCCGATCGCTACAACCGCAAGAAGCAGTTTCTGTTGGAGGTGATTGGAGGTGATTGAGAACATGGGGTAACAGGTTGAACAGAGTCAGGATATATTTGTTTTGTGTGAACTTTTTTTAAACAGGGAGAGATTTCAAACCGTATCAAATTTCATGAGGATGCTCATTTTTTTCCTTGTTCCGGCACATACATCTGCTGACGGGTGATTGGATCCTTCAAGAACAGATTATCAGTTCTCACCAGGAACACACTTCATTTGTTGAGGGAATACTATGCAATAAGTCCCACATTCCAAATAAAGAATACTGAATCAGGTTCCTGCGAAAAATCAACTCATCGTGGAAATAAATACCGCACCCTGAACATCACCAATATCTATAACCGGTATACCGGTGAAAATTGTCACCAAGTCAACAGGTATATCGGTTATACATTATGAACTCGTCAAAAATTCTTGAGATCCATTGTGATCTCTCATAAATAATAAACCAATTCCGATTCATCCATTTTTGAGAATGATATCTGACATGATATGTATCCGGATGACTCACCCCAGGTACTTATTCCCTGTGTTCCTGTTTCCAGAACCCATCCTTCACAAGAATCTCAAACCTCACACCCTTCCCAAATACCCCCGTCTCCCTTACAGTAAGATGGGTAATTGCAAGTATCTCCTGGGCGATGAATAGGCCAAATCCGGTATTTTTCCCAAATCCTTTCCTGAATATTTTTGATTTAGTATCTTCATCAATCCCGATTCCGTTATCTTCATAGATGATCACAAGTTCTGTCCCTATGCCTTCACATGAGACCGCGACATGTGTCGCATGATCCCCATGACGCAGGGTATTTTCAATAAACGTGTAAAACACCTTCTCAAAAAGCGGATCTGCCAGAACCAGAATACCATCCAGTTCCAGGTTTAATATCAACTGATTGCCAGGAATATCCCGGATCGCCTTTTGTACGATTTCCCTGATACTCTGCCACACGGGGTCATGAGTACCGATATTTTCATACACCTGAGTAAACTGAATCTGGTTTTGAATAATCCCAGCGATTGATTTGCATTCCCTGATATATTGACAGATCTTCCCGGGGGGAACCTCCCTCATGGCACGATCAAGAAATCCGGATAGTCCGGTAATCTGGTTCAGGATATCATGCCGGGTGATGCCTGAGAGCATCTTCAATTTAATATTTGCCAGTTCATAGGCCTCTTTTGCTTGCCGAAGTTCAGCAGTACGCTGTCTGACGATCTCCTCCTGATCACGGTTCAGTTGCTTCAGTTCCTCTTCCCGGGCAAGAATGAGTCCGCTCATCCGGTTAAGTTCCCTGGCAATTTGGGAGAATTCATCATCCCCGGATTCGTCGATTCGTGCTGAGTAATCTCCCTCTCCTATCTGTTGCAGACCATTGTTGAGCGTATCAAGACGTCTGAGTATCAACCGGTCAAAGAGCCTGCCAAACACCAGGAATGCAATCAGGGTTACCAGGATGAGAATAACGAGCGTATGCCATGCAGTTTCAAATAATATCTGTCCCGGCATACTGACATCGTACACCACTTTACTGGTCAGGTTACCGGTATAATCAGCTTCCTTTTCCTTCGGTCTGAAATGTGTGTAAACCGTCAGATTTTTGTCGGATAGATATCTGACCTCCCCCTTTTCACAGGCCTGCCGGTAGATATCCGGATCCATCTTCCTACCTTCATGAACCAGAGAGTACTGACTCAGGGTATTGGATGAGAAGAGATCGACATCGAGCACAAAGGGATTCTCCTGTTGGATCCTGGGCAGGAACTCATCCATCAGGAAGGAGTTGAAATCCTGGGATCTGGTCTGGGACAGGGCTTTTCTCAGTTGAACCGAGGTCTCGATGATGTAATTACTTCCCGGCTGACTGTAATAAGCATACTTGGTGATCTCCCCGTTGAGTGCATTGACCGCAGCCCGGTCAAGGGAAATATTCCCGGCGTTCATGAGGTGCTGTAAAAATGATTCAAGCCCGACACGTTTCAGATCAAATCCCATGTCCCCGGGATAGGTCGTTGTAAAAATTACCCCGGTGGTGTTGATCAGGTAGATACCATCCACGTTATTTCGTTCTGCAATGGGTATGAGATCCTCCGGGGTGATCAGGGTTACCGGTTTATGCAGTGCAATAATCTCCTTTGAGATGGTTGGCAGACCACTGCTCATTTCTAAATCAATTGACGGTTCTGCTCCGGCAAGAATGAGGAAAAATGCTTCAGTACGGTCCTGGGTCTCCTGCTGGACACTCTGAATCGTGTTCTCGATCAGTGCAACATTCTGCTGATACGAATAGATTCCGACTCCTATCCCGGCGGAAGCCGTTGAGAGGAGAATGAGAATGAAAAGGAGAACGGTGAGTTTTCTTTTCAGCGTTGTATTGGTTCGGTTCATGAATAAGGGGTTCAGAGGGAATTTGGTTTGATGATACGTGGGGAAGGTGAGAATGAACGGTTAAAACCCGGCTTCCTGAGTAATTCTGATCATAATTAGGGGCTGGCTGGGAAAAAAAGATCGCGAACTGAAGCCGGGTTAACCGAGTAGCAGTTTTCCTAATGGCCATTACGATTCTGATAAATAACTCCTATCACTCTTTATTTAGATATCGTTGCCCACATAAGCAGGAAATACCCTACCTTCATTTCACCATAGAGTACTAGTTTTTCAGAAATTACCAGAAGAGCGGGAACTACACACAGGATAACATCAGATGAGTACAGAAGGATGATACCGGGTACCCGGATCTGAACAAGAGACTGAGAAGATATTTACTCTAAAAGAGTAATATAAGTTACATGCGACAGATACGAAGAAGTGAATTTTACATTACTCTCGCTGGTATCATCGGGGTTCTGATCCTAGCTCTTGGTTTTGGAATAACTACCGGAAATCTTCTTCTCATTGGAATTCTCGTGATATCTGCGATCTTGATCACCTCTATGATATACCGGCAGATCGGAGAAGTGATGACAGATGCACTATCAGATGAGATCAGCGGAAGAGCTGCCAGGACATCTCTCGAACTGACCATCATTGTTACATCACTTGTTTTTGCTGCAGCACTCACCTTTTACTTTTCCGGCGGATGGGGCACGGGAGTTGGATTGAATGACAGTGG
>NZ_JAJRBM010000205.1 GCF_028679455.1 Methanospirillum sp.
GATTCCATTCCCCCATATATGAGTGGAAGGATCTCCTCTCCCTGATGAATGAGTCCTGTTTTAATGCCAAAGAGGCTGCAGGATTGTGCCATATCAGGCCGCCTGAAGTGCAGTAATCACATTGATCAGATCCATCGTCTCAGGTATATCATGAGTGCGGATCATTGCTGCTCCGGATAATACCAACCCTGCAGTTACTGCAAGGGTAGCTGCCAGACGGTCTTCTGGGTTTTTTCCGGTGGCTGAACCAAGAAATGTTTTTCGTGATATGGCAGCGAGCAATGGGCGATCAAATACTGATAACTCCTGAAACCGTCTGCAGATCTCAAAATCTGCTTCTGGGGTTCTTTCAGGGATCCATCTGCCAACTCCTGGATCCAGAATATAACTCTGAACTCCGGCGATCATAGCCCGGTCAGTAACGGTATGAAGAGATTTCATGGTTTCCTCAAAGTTACAGCAATCTCCCGGAGTCTGGTTAGCAGTCATCAGGATAGCCGGAATCCCTGCATCAGCAATTAACTGTGCGATCTCCGGGTTCAATAATCCGGATATGTCATTTGCCATATGAATATCATGGGTCAGAGCAGCTTCCAGCACTTCCGGATACATGGTATCAACACTGACCGTTATCCCGGTGCCATCCAGCGTTTTCAACGCTGCAGTGAGTCGCTCTTTCTCTTCATTTACAGAGATTATCCGACTCCCTGGTGCTGTACTGCGTGCACCGATATCGATGATATCTGCACCATGAGTGATCATATCTTCAGCAGTACATCTGATCTGATCATCAGGGACATAGGATCCAGAAAAAAAAGATTCCGGACTTATATTGATGATACCCATCAACACAGGTCTGCTGTTGCCGACCTGGATCTTATTTACTGTGCAGGGTTGCATCGCCTGATGGCTGCTTCCATGGTATTCTCCATCAGTGAAGCGATGGTCATCGGTCCCACTCCTCCCGGTACCGGTGTTATCGCCCCCGCGATCGCCTTGACTGCTTCGAAATCAACGTCTCCCCGCAATTTTCCATTAACATGGTTTGTCCCGACATCAATGACTGTGGCGCCTGGCTTCACCATATCTGCTGTTACCATGTCTGCTCTTCCTGCAGCACTGATGAGAATATCTGCCTGTCTGGTTATGGAAGGAAGATTTTTGGTTTTACTATGGCATATGGTGACCGTTGCATCCGCAAGCATAAGGAGAAGTGCCATCGGCCTTCCGACATCGACACTTCTTCCAATGACTACCGCATGTGCTCCGGTTATCTGAATCCCATATTCTTTCAGGATAGTCATGACTCCTTTGGGAGTACAGGATCTTGGGCCTGGCAATCCACCTACCAATCGTCCCATATTAACCGGGTGATAGCCGTCAACATCCTTTTCAGGCACTATTGCGTTGATAACCTGGTGAGTATCTATCTGGGCTGGGAGCGGTAACTGAACAAGAATGCCATCGATATCAGGATCCGCGTTGAGCATCTTCAGACGGTCAAGGACTTCCTGAGTTGTTGTTTCAGATGGAAGTTGCACATTCACTGACTGAATACCAACCTGTTCGCAGGCCCGGTGTTTCATTCTGACATAGAGGGCCGATGCAGGATCATCTCCCACAAGTACGGTTGCAAGAGTGGGAGTGATACCTTTTTCTCCGATCTCCTCTTTGAGCAGCGCGAGCCTGCGTTCAGAGAGTCCTTTCCCATCAAGTATCATACAAGGTCTGGATATAGGGGATACTGGCTCGCCATTGTCTTTATGTCTTCACAGATCTTTGCCTGGAGGGATTCGTTCTTAATATCCTTGATCACAGTTGCGATCCAGTCACCGATCTGCTTCATCTCACCCTCTTTCATACCCCGGCTGGTTACTGCAGGGGTTCCTACCCGCAGACCACTGGTAACGAACGGGCTCTTGGTCTCATTTGGAATGGTATTTTTATTTACCGTTATTCCTGCCCGTCCAAGTGCCTGCTCTGCTTCCAGACCAGTAAGTCCAAAGTTTGTGAGGTCAAGCAGACAAAGATGGTTATCGGTCCCTCCTGATACAAGCCTGACTCCATGCCCTTTCAGAGTCTCTGCAAGCGTGCGGGAGTTCTTTACCACCTGTTCAGCGTATTTCTTGAACTCCTTCGTTGATGCTTCCTTGAAACAGACTGCCTTTGCTGCTACAATGTGCATCAGCGGACCCCCCTGCATGCCTGGGAATACTGCCTTGTCGATGGGTTGTGCCCATTCCTTATCACAGAGAATAAACCCTCCCCGTGGACCCCGGAGAGTTTTATGGGTGGTGGATGTGGTGAATGTGGTCTTGCCTACCGGGCTTGGATGAATGCCTGTTGCACAGAGTCCGGCTATGTGGGCGATATCAGCCATACAGTATGCATCAACATCATTTGCGATCTCTGCGAAAGCCTTAAAGTCGATCTCACGGGGGTATGCACTTGCCCCGCATACGATCATCTTGGGCTTGATCTGTTTTGCCATCTCGGCAATTGCCCCGTAGTCCATGGTTTCGGTCTTCAGGTCTACTCCATATTGATGTGCTTCGTAAATAATACCTGAAAAGTTGACCGGAGATCCATGAGAAAGATGGCCGCCCTGGGAGAGGTTCATGGAGAGGATTTTATCCCCGGGTTTGAGGGTACTAAAGTACACTGCCATGTTTGCCTGGGATCCTGAGTGCGGCTGAACATTTGCGTGTTCTGCACCAAAAAGTGAACAAACGCGATCACGGGCAAGGTTTTCTGCCATATCGTGAAATTCACAACCGCCATAGTAACGTTTGCCCGGGTATCCTTCAGCATATTTATTGGTCAGGATAGATCCCATTGCTTCGAGAACTGCCTGACTGGCGAGGTTTTCTGATGCGATGAGTTCAAGCCCGTTAATCTGCCGGCTTTTCTCTTTTTCAATGATCGTTGCAATTTCTGGATCGATCTTTTCCAGATAGGCCATGTGCATACAGATACTCTCTGGGAGGGTAATATGGTTTCGAGGATGTAGTATTTGATGTATCAAACTGGATATTCAGTCACTCCTCATCGATTCAGAAATCAAATTCGAAATCTGCTCATGAAAATACAGATATACATATCTCAAAAATATGCCGTTTGATGTGCATGATTATATATGTATTGTGCGAATATTGGTACATATTCTGGGATTTTGGCGAACACAGACGATAGAGGTAGCGAAGAATGAGTGATGATGGGTATGGGGTTTCTTCTCCGGAAGACCGGACCGAACGGCTTGAACGACGGGTATCTGAACTGGAGGCTCTGGTTAAGGGTCTGACCGATGAAATGCTCGATATGAAGGCTGTGGTCATGAAAATAAAAAGAGATCAACGGCCAGCTCCGGTAATTCAGGCAGTGACACCTCCAGCTCCTTCCCGGAACAAAACTACCCGCCAGGATGAAGAGGGTGCCCATGATTCCATAGTATCCGGTGCTCCATCACAGCCTCCCCGTGAGAAAGTGACCCTCAAGATGCAACCTGATGGAACGTTGGCACCTGTCCGCGATATCGGTGAGGATATTATTATTGCATCACCCCGTGACGCCCGGCAACGGGGTAAGGATGGAAGTGGAAATCGAAACCGGAGCGATCTCATCATTGCTGAAGATGTTGACCTCACTGATAAGAAGTAACCATAACTCTACGGTGCCAGGGCTTGCATATCACTCATTTAGAGACTGATAACTTTAAGTCGTTCGGCAGAAAGACCAAAATCCCATTTTTTCCCGGGTTTACCGTAATCTCCGGACCAAACGGGTCCGGGAAAAGCAATATTATCGATAGCATTCTCTTTGTTCTGGCCCTCTCAACTTCCCGCTCTCTCCGTGCTGAACGCCTGACCGATCTGATCAATCTGAATTCGGGGAAGAACACCGCTGAAGTAGAACTGACCTTTTCTGACGGGACTGTCATCAAACGCAGGATCAAACGGACTGATAGTACCTA
>NZ_JAJRBM010000206.1 GCF_028679455.1 Methanospirillum sp.
ACCACCCTGAACCCGTCTCCATCGAGGATTCCGCAGATGCTTCTGAAACACTCATAGGTGCGTATGCTCAGTCCCATCAGGCATCACCCCCCTTGAGGTCACTGGCATATCCGAGTAAGTCCTGGTAGATGTCTGCCTCGTGCTCGGTCATCAGGTTGGTGTCCCCTGCCTGGTCGTATGCCAGAGTCCAGATTAGTTCAGCCCGGCGCTGCTGGAAGTCGTCAAGGTTGGTGATGAGATTCTCTGCTTCGATGTGGTCATCAGTACCGGGAAGGGGTTTTGATGCTTTGATGAGTTTAAGTCGGTCTTCGGCCTTTACTATCCAGGATTCAAACTGTTGAGGGGGGAGGAGGTCAAATGCCTCGATCTGTTCCCTGCGAATGTTACAGAGGTGTTCAGTGAGTTGGCTCAATATGTCACCCCCGAAGATCCAGTCGTTGAAGGCATCCGTATGGTTGCATCGAAGTACCGGATTAGACAATCCGGGCAACACTCCGAGGTACTGAGGTCGGCTGCATGTTTTGCGTCTCCGAAAAAGGTTAGGTGGCCACAGTGTCCGATGAGCCAACAATCAACCCAGTGATATTTTCCGTCCTTCCCGAGATACCACCGATTATCCCGGGTAAGGACGTTCCATGAGTGACTCACGCTGTCACCCCCTGGCTGAACCCCTGCCAGCAGTCCGGAACTCGTTCATAGATCCTGGCCCACTTGAAGGCCCCATTCCAGACCTTTTCGAACTGGTCACACCACACAAAATAGGCCAGCCCATGCAGGTTGACAATGATCCGATCATAGCAGCCGGGACGGGTACTCAGAACGATGGTGCCGACCTTTTCCTGATGTGAGTAGATCGGTTTCTCCTGACCGGTAAGGATCCGGGGGATGTCAACCCCGCGGACCCGGGCCATTGTGCCATCGACGGTGAAGAAGAGATCATCGCCGTCAGGAAGTTTGCGGAGGAGTCCGGCGTTGCGGAGAGTCATTGGACTGCCTCCAGGTTTTCAAACAGGCTGTCATTATCACCATGCCATGCATATCCGGAGGTTCTGATTCCATTTCCCTGAAGATGAAACTCTTCTCCATCCCATTCAAAGTAGTATCCTAAACACTTGCAGAAAGAATCCATTCGACGATAGAGGTCATCCCATATTTTTCCATATTTAAGCGCTATCTTATACGCAATATCAGGATAGTCTCCATTTTCTTCTTCCTCTTCTGTTTTAGGTAGATCTGTATCAGCTAGTTCTCCGGTAGTATCTGTGAGAATGAATTTTTTCTGACCGTCAATTACCAGATCAATTTGAATATAGTCATCCTCAACTTCGATGCGTGAGAGGGAGTATTTTGTCTTGAATTTTTCTTCTCTTTTACGCAATATATCGTTCAATTCATCCCACATCTTACCGATCGCGTTGAAATGGGAGAGGAAAATCAATCGATTAATATCAGATAGAGGGATTTCACTCTCATCCTTGAAGAAATCTTCATGAAAATACCATTGATCTTCTTTGCGAAGTTCTTGAAATGCTGGGATTGTTCCGGGGAAATGAGGGTGATGATTCATGCGATCACCTGCTGACCGGATACAGCCTTCACAGTGCCATCTTCGATGATTACCCCGACCTGCCCGGATTCATCGACCCTCTCCATCCAGATCTGCATATCGGCATCTTTCGCCATCTGCTCGACCATCCGGAGGCTGTCAGAGTCCAGAGCGTTACCATCCCGGATGAGCAGGACCCGGAGTTCTGGGTTAAGAGCGATACCCATCGCCAGGCTGACACGAATCTGTTCAGCGGTAGACGCCTGTGCAAAAGGAACTCCGTTCAGCAGGATGCCAGTTTCATCGAATGATAATCCAGGGACCGGGAACTTTGCTGCAGCTAGGGCGTCTCGTTTGTCCTGGTCGATATCGCCGATTGCTTCGGTGATGGTATTGACTTGTTTCTCTGCCTGCTGCAGTCGTTCGAGGGTTTTGGTCTTCTGCTGTTTCAGTCTTACAGAACGATTTATCTCTTCAATATTTCTCAACTGGTCTTGCAACGGCTCCAGCGGTTCTGGATCAATCTGATCCAATTCCGAGAAGAGACCCTCCTGTTCTTTTGCAAGTTGTTGGAGTCTGTCTTGAAGTTCCTGGATCTTTGAGTGGATTTCGGATGCTTCGCAGGACATCTTACCGAGATGAATCCCTATGTCTTTCTTCCGGTCAGACAGTCGTGTCGACTCCTGAAGCCTTTGAATCAGGTTGCCCGCAGAAATCTCCTCGTCTGGCGTGTCATTCGGGACGGCGGGGGTCTCCCGGATCTGTTGATATAGTCCGCTTACCTGTGCTTGTGCCTGGTTCTTCTGCTGCAGGAGGTCAGAACGTTCTTTCTCGAACTCAGAGAAGTCGATCTTGAGCAGATTCATCAGGGTCGTTCTCTGGTCACGTGGTTGCATCCTGACGAATTCAAGGGGGTCAAACCCGATTTCACTGACGAGTTTATCGAGAACTGACTGAGGGGATGGATACTTCGCACCTTCCCGGGTGGTCACAGTCAGCGAAGTCTTCTCACCCTTCCAGGTCCTGGTTACGATCAAATCTCCAAGGTCTATCCTGACTTGTGCTGACTCCTGCCCTCTCCGGACTGGTTCGGGAATGGATCCGGCTGCAGCCCTCCAACAGAGGACCGCCCAGATTGCGTTGATAATCGAGGTCTTACCTTCTGCGTTCTTTCCGGTGATCTGGATGACCGGATCACCGTTCGGGTGGATGGAGACTGCAGAGACCCGCATGAAGTTCTCAACCTGCAGGCCGAGGATGTGATAGGAGGGAGTCATGAGTCAAACCCCTTTGAGTTAACAAACCGATAGCACTCTTCAATAGTTACCGGGAACCCGCAATGATCTGAGAGGACTTTTACTGCCTTTTGCCAGGCAAGGATCTGATCACCATGAGGATCAAGGTTTGGAAGTTTCTGATACCACCCATTCTGATCTGCGAAGTATCGATTGGCCTCTGCAGTGAACGCCTCAATACGTTCCTGCATATATTTACGAGCTGTATCTTCTGCTGATTCTTGTTCTTGTATCAGAGTTCT
>NZ_JAJRBM010000207.1 GCF_028679455.1 Methanospirillum sp.
GCTGGCAGTGACCCCACTGACGAGAGAGCCATTACCGTCATACAACGCTATCAGATATATATTCAATCCTTTCAGAGATGATGGAACAAAGTTTGAAGTGAGATATCCAGAATCCCTGGTGCCCATATACTGATAGGTATCATCCCATACCCCCCAGTCACGGGAGATTTCTGACAGACGGGTCGCTTCTCCGGATATAGAATTTTCTGCACGGTGTAGATCTTCTGAGGAATACTCCTGCTCAAGTGCAGAAAGGCTCCCCATCACCGTATATTCAAAGGTGACAAACAGAATTGCAGCGACCGCAAGTATGGTTACTGCAATGATGAGAATTGTCTGTGCATAAAGCCGCATCTCATGAACCCCCGTTTAGATACTGAGAACGATCAGAGAAGATTTCCTGGCCTGAACAATACCAATTCAATTCGTTGCCATAGACGATGGTCTCTGATTTCCATCAGGTCATGGCAGGTTCAGGTCAGGTCCACTGCATGTGATGAATCAGGCGTTTTTACCTGAAAACTAAAGGTATGAAGATTCCCTGATTCGGTGAGAACGACCCCGGTATAACTTCCATAAAGCAGTTGAAATGAGGACTGCCCAAGTGCTGAAGTAACATCATTGCCAACGATCTTTCCCCCACTCTTGATAGTAACCCGAATTCCGGGGAGCGGTTTATTTCCCCTTCGAAGGATGATTGTAATGTTACCAATGCCTTTTCGAATCGAAGGGATCTCAGGGATTTCATAGGTATTAGGAGCACGGATGTGACTTTTGTCATAGATGCGACAACCGGTTACAAATCGGGTGGACACTTCCGGAGCAGTTGGATAGAATGTAAACTGATGACTGTCCTTGAGAAAGAGGATACTTTTGTCACCATATAGGACTCCTGACCTATCGATATAGATGCCACCCTCGGGTTCTCCATTCTGAAAGATCAAAAATGCCCGATGCCCATCCTGGCCGGTTGCTGATGCAATGCCATTCATTTTGGAGGCACGTGCCTGTCGGATCAGTTCGGGGAGCAACCATGTACCGATGGGACGGGTATTTTCAATGATGAAATTGAGTGGAATATTCTCATCGAAGTCCCCCAGATCTTTTGGGATGTCAGTAGCTGCTTCCTGATATTTTTCTTCATATTCCCTGATATCCTCCCTGGCCTCTCCCTCGTTACTGATGTCGCGACCTGTTGCCTTGCAACTGACGAGTTGCCCATCAGTAGCGAATACTCCTTCGATATGCCATGAGTAGGTGAGCGGGCTTCCATCTGATGCGGTAATGGACTGCTGGAGATCCACGGTTCCATTGTCCGGTGTCAGGAGGTTAATGGCACCTAGGAGTTCGTCATGATCCTCCGGTGAGAGATCAGAGAGGAACTTCCTTCCGATCATATCAGTTGGAGCTCCCCCATACTGGCTGGAAAAAGATTCATTTGAGTGGATAATTGTCAGGTCAGGGAGGAAGTCTACCAGGTACTCACTTTGAACCGTGAGAACTGACTGATAGAGTTTCTCTCGTGCTGCCAATTCTTCCTGCACATCTTTTTTATCAGCGACCTGAAGGATACGCTGCTCAAGGATTGCAAACTGTTCAAAGGGATCGCTACCCTTCCGGATATAATAGTCAGCCCCGTGATTGAGAGCCTCAATGACGACTTCTTCTTTTCCTTTTCCCGTAAAGAGGAGAAATGGGATATTTCCAAAATTTTTCCTGATATACTTCAGAAGGGTTACTCCATTCATATCCTGCATCTGATAGTCGGATACGATGACCTGAAAGGAGCCCTTTTCAAGAGCTTCAATCGCTTCCCGCCCTGAACTCACACAGGTCAGTTCGACCTTCCCTGAATGGCCTAAGTATTCCTGGGCAAGCATCAGATGTGGGATCTCATCATCGACATACAGAACCTGAATTGGCATATTTGAGCCTAGTATTGTTAGTTTAATCTTTTAAAGGATAATTGTTTCCGTATGTGAAAGAATTTTAAAGCCGCCTGAATTCACAAAATTAAGGAGAAGGGATCTTTCGTCGAATTCTGAATCTACGAAATTCTTTAATTGGACCATCCAACCTGCTAGTAAGTACCAAATAAAATAGAGTGGGGAAATGTTTCGAGAATAAAATTCACCCTATCTGACCCCATCATTGCTTTTACATTCTGTACAAACGGAATCACTATCCGAACAAGCCGGAGTAGAACCATCGCATTTTACCAGAATACTCTGTTCATAACCCAATTTCCACTTTATGTTATTCCAGAACCTATTTGTCCAGAACGGAGAGTTGGTAGTTGGATCGAGATAAAATTTCGTCGGCTGGCACCGATACTGCTCAACCATTCCGGACCCGGAAAATTCATTCCAAGGCAAACTGGAACTACCAACAGGGATCGAAAATGCCTTCCCCGCAGAGTTAGTATAGGTAAACTGGGCAACACATGTTGCCTTCCCCTTACTATCATATGTAGGAGATTTACATTTACATACTGAACCCTGTACGTACACTGGAATTACTACACCGCCTCCGCTATCCTCATCAGATTCATCAATTGTACATGAGGTTGAGACATTACCACTTACGTAAAATTCCAGATCATTATAATCCTTATCCCCACCCTGCCAGTAATCTTCAAAGGTTACTAGATATTTATGATATGTACCCGTGCTATTTTTCAGGGTTATTGCTCCATGGATAATTTTATCAGGGTTTCGCGAAGCTGGACCGGAGTAGTAGGTCTTTCCATTTGCCGTATCACTAAAGATGAGTTCCTGCCCTGGAGTAAATGTCCCCAGATTCCAGACAGTACCAAACGCTGTACCTGGGGGAACACCTTCAGTCGTATTCTTGCCTAATGAAACACTTTTTGGGCTAGATAACGCAAATGCATTTGTATATCCAGCATCAGAATATGCAAAATCAACAATCACATCACTCGTCGCATCCAGAACACACAGTTGGGCACCCAATCCACCGGTGTCTATCGGAATAACAGCAGTTGCAGTGGGAGTAGGGGTCATCGTAGGAGTTACAGTCGGGGTCGAAGTAGTGTTAACCCCAAGATTTGCAAACCATTCAGGATCCTGCTTATTAGCTTTGTTATCATCAACAATTACCTGAAAGTCACCAACTCCTTTTTCAGCACTGGAAATCGTCCCACCAAGAGAGGAACCGTAAGGAACATCTCCGACATAGATATCAATTCCCCTCGGTTTTCCTTGCCCGGTATTGTTCTCAAGCGCACTCACAACCCCAATACAGGATATTCCTAAAACAAACATAATGCAAAGGCACATTATGCAATTGGTTTTGAAAACTCGATACATCTTGTCACCTCTAATTTGTACTATTTTTCATACCATACCAAATTACAACTGCATCGCCATTTTTCATACTCGTGGAGGAGTTATATGAATTATCAGAAGTGTTATTCGGGAAACAAATTTCGTCTCTTGAAAGCCCTGCAAATTTCTCTCCAGTATAGAACCAAGTGCCATAAGCCCTTATACGCTCAAAAGGAGTCCCATTCGAGTATTCAGTCCTTATCCAGTAGATAAATTTTTGAGGATCCAGTGAATCCCCTCCTTCATGCCTGATAACGATTACAAACGAGCTTCCATTACAATCGAGGCATGATGAACTCAACACTGCTTTCTCCTTCGATTGAGGTGGAGCAGTGGAAAATAAAAAAACTCCGACAATCCCAATACCAACTATCACTATGGCAACTAAGAGGATTACTCCTACGATTTCTGAAATACCATTCTCTGTTTTCATAAGATCTACTCACATACCCCTGAAGCGATTGATCTTCCCAATCGCCATTCAACCTGCTTAAAAAATGTCACAGTAATGAGATCTTTTTCAGAACCATCTGAATCAAATTGCTCCAATGTTCCGGTTGTATTTGATCCAACAAAGTTATTCCAGGGTTTTCCACTATCATGAATAGGAATAGAATAAATTTTTTCAGTCCCATCTGCATTCTTGCCGAGAGAATAGGTAAATACTGCCTGACATTCTCCATAACATCCTGCAGGGCATGAAACACTTTTCAGGATTGGAGTCAATTCTCCAGTCGGATCATAACACTCAGTCGGGTTGTTTTCTTTTACACAGGTACTATTCCGGATTTCATTTTTAAAGTCAGCCTTAATCATCGGTGAATTGTACGGATAGTATCTGACATCCATCCCAGCAGGCTTCGAGGAACTATTAAACCTGAATCTGATGGTTTCTCCACTCATCCAATAATCAGAAGTTGACCAAGTTTCTCTACTTGAAGTGCCACTATCACCAATATCAGAAAACATACAATCTTCAGGAGTTCCTTTATAAACCCACCAAGGAATAGTCCTTTTTACTATTCCATCTTCAGTCTGGAGATAAAAACGGGTATTGTTCCTTGCTAAAGGTTCACCACCCCCATGATACACGATGATCTCATACGTACTAGTATCATTCAGATCACACCGCACACAGTACGAACTAATTGAAGCCTTAGGGGTCTTCTCTGGGGTTGGTGTTGATAGTAGGATCACTCCGAGAATCGCCATTCCCCCCATTACTATGCCTATCAGAACGACTGCCCCAATTATTTCTGATACAGCATATTCATTTTTCAATTCACAAGCCCCCTTCGGCAAACACTGTGGTCTTTCTATCAGAACTTATACTTTTGCAGGAAACTCGGACATATATTATTTAAATTAAATATTTGAAGAAGAAATAACCAAATTTTGAGGAGATCTGCACAAAAAATTAACTCCGTATATTATTGGGAATATGTGATACAATTATTGATCAAACTAAAATTAAGTACTGGAAACATCCGTCCCAAACTGATTCATAGCGAGAGTGATATTCTCCCCAGATAAAGTCTTTGAAATGATTGTAACAGTATCTACCGGGGTGGAATAGGAGGTTTTATTGATTCGGATAGTATCACCGATAGTATATGATAAATTTGAGGTGAGAGATTCAAAGATA
>NZ_JAJRBM010000208.1 GCF_028679455.1 Methanospirillum sp.
AATACCTATCTTTTAAATTTTTTTTTTGAACACCAATGAGAGTTATTGCAAAGAGACTTTAAAGTAGTTTGTGCTTTGATTTTTGTATCATTTTAATCTTAAATTGACATTAATTTATCAATAGATTGGACATAAGTCTGAGAATTAATTTTTTCATTGTAGAATGATTTTAAATAATATTGAAGAGTAACTTTAGGTGAACCATAATTGGAGAATTATCATATGCCAACTATTCGTGATGTTACGCTTATTGTTCAGGAAGCTCCTGTTCAGGACAAAGGAAAAGATATTGCTCGTATCTCTTGGGAAACCATGGAGAAAACAGGGCTTTTGCGGGGTGATGTGATCGAGATCGAAGGTGTTCACAAGACCTATGCTATCGTCGCCCCATCAAGTTCCCCCTGGGCTGACGTGATCTTTATTGACGGGAACATACGCAGGAGAGCCGGAGTCGGTATTCGGGAACAGGCGGTTATCAGAAAAGGAGACGCAAAGGAGGCAGAAAAGGTAGAGTTTCAGATCGTTCAGGATGTTCAGGGACTCGAGATCAGAGAACTTGAGCAATTTCTTTCCGAGCAACTGAAGGGATCTTTACTCTTCCAGGGAAAGGATATCGCCATCCCGGTTGGAAGTTCAACCCGCGATCCTTTTGACGATTTCTTCGGGTCACGTGACTTTGGCGGAGGAATGTTCTGGAATTCCCAGACCACCTATGCGATCGTCAGAATTACCGCTACAAACCCAGAAGGAGCAGTGATTGCTACACCGAAAACCAGATATAGCGTTGTCAGAACCGGGAGACAGGCATCAACTTCACCAGGGAGATCAGGATCCCAAACTGTTCAGTCAGGAGAGGGAAGCGAAAAGGGGAAGTATATTCCGGATATCCACTACGAAGACATTGGTGGGCTCGAACGTGAACTCTCCCAGGTCAGGGAGATGATCGAGCTTCCCCTGCGAAATCCTGATCTCTTCAATCATCTGGGGATTGAACCACCGAAAGGAGTTCTCTTATATGGCCCTCCAGGAACAGGAAAGACCCTGATTGCAAAAGCAGTCGCCAATGAAGTAAATGCACATTTCATTACGCTCTCAGGCCCGGAGATCATGAACAAGTACTACGGGGAGAGTGAAGGAAAACTCCGGGAAGTCTTTGAAGAGGCTGAGGAACATGCCCCTTCGATCATCTTTATCGATGAGATAGATTCCATTGCACCCAAACGGGAGGATACCAAAGGTGAAGTCGAAAGGCGAATTGTAGCACAACTCCTCTCACTGATGGATGGGCTGAAGAGCCGTGGCCGGGTCATCGTAATTGCAGCTACCAACCTGCCTGACAACCTTGATCCTGCACTGAGACGGGGAGGACGGTTTGATCGGGAGATCGAGATCGGTATCCCTGATGTATCTGGGAGGATGGCAATATTTCAGATCCACTCCCAGCGGGTTCCTCTCGACCTACTAGGAATCACCATTGGTGAAGATCAACTGACCCGTGATGAGCGGATACAGATCTCACGACTTGACGAAGACATCAAAAACCTGGAATCCAGGAGATCTTCAGAAGAGAGAAACGAACACAGTGATGAACCTGAGCGCAGGTTTGTTGATATAAAGGCCCAGAAAGAAGAAGTAGAGAATCAGATCAAACGGAGACTCTTCCTCCAGCCATTTGCCAACCAGACACATGGATTTGTCGGTGCTGATATCAGCCTTACGGTCAAGGAAGCAGCAATGCATGCTCTCCGCAAGGGCCTTGAGAAGGTTCCCCCTAAGGACCTGAAAGAAGGAAAGATCGACAAAAACCTGATCGCTGCTATCAGGGTGAGCCAGGGAGACTTCCAGGCTGCTCTTTCCCATGTAGAGCCATCAGCAATGCGGGAAGTTCTCATTGAGGTTCCCGATATCTCCTGGGATCAGGTAGGGGGACTTGAGGAGGTTAAAAAGGATTTGAGGGAAGCGGTTGAATGGCCTCTGAAATATCCACAGTTATTCAGTCACCTCAAGACCAAAACACCGAAAGGGATACTCCTCTTCGGCCCGCCAGGTACCGGAAAGACGCTCATGGCAAAGGCAGTATCTCACGAGAGCGAATGCAACTTCATCTCAGTGAAAGGGCCTGAACTGATCTCCAAGTGGGTCGGTGAGTCAGAGAAAGGGATTCGGGAAGTATTCAGAAAGGCACGACAGGCTGCCCCGTCGATCATCTTCTTTGATGAGATCGACTCACTGGTGCCAAAGCGGGGAAATTTTTCAGATGCCACTCACGTGACCGAGAGTGTGGTATCACAGATCCTGACCGAGATGGACGGGATGGAAGAACTCAAAAATGTGACCATTATCGCAGCTACCAACCGGCCTGACATGCTTGACGATGCACTCATGCGGCCGGGACGGCTGGAGAGGCACATCTTTGTTCCTCCACCAGACAAAGACGGAAGAAAACAGATCTTTGAGGTATACCTGAAAGATGCGGGCAATCTGCTCACCGCTGATGTCACGATTGATCACCTGGTTGAGAAGACTGAAGGATACGTTGGTGCTGATATTGAAGCGCTCATCAGAGAAGCAAAGCTTGCAGCTATGCGCGAATTCATTACCCTGATGACCGGAAGAACCAACCGCGAACTTGAAGAAGCAGTCTCAAATGTTCGTATAACCCGCAGGCACTTTGACGAAGCATTTGGAAGAGTAAGAGGATCACTGGATGATTCCACGCATGAACAGTATATCAGACAGTCATGGCAGATCCTCTATAATCAGGACCAGCAGAGGATTCTGGAAAAGGCAGCACAGGTCATTGGATCTGCAAAAACACTTGGAATACCGGAGGATGAATTACAGAGTCTGAAAGATGAGGTATATAATTCCGGAACAAAAGATTTCAGCAGCATAGAAACACATACTCAGGAACTTGATAACAAATACCATCCCATCTAAGGAGAGAGCACCAGAATTATGAGTGATACCCCACCGGAAGAATTTAAAAATATCGAGGACTTATTGAGAAAGGTCCTCGGACAGACATTAGGAACAGGGCAGATACGCCCGGGTGTCATCGGTGTTAATATCATCCTGGCAGGAGGAATGCCCCCGGGTTTTCCCGGTGGTAATGGCGGAGGAGGGCCGGGAAGGGATGTCGAGCATCCCGAGATTGAGGTCATTGAGTGGGACGGCAGAGTCATGGCTACCTGCGAGATGAAAGGTCTTTCAAATGAACATGTCAGCATTGCATTCCAGGATGACACCCTCCATATCATCGGATATGATGGTACCACCCGGTACCGGAGTTCAGCAGTATTACCCCCGGTCGTTGAGTCATCATGTAATCGGACATTTTATAATGGTGTTCTTGAACTGACCTGGTTAATCAGAGATATTGAAGTAGCAACCCAGGAGCAGACAGAAATTCCTGCCTGTGGCTGTGAGAATCAGGAGAGCGATTCTCCTGATCACCCGTAACCACTTATTTCGAAATCAATATCGGTCGAACGCATCCGGCACTCCTCACCGTGTTGGACCATCTCTTCAACCATTTTTTTGAGCATGGCAGGTAAGACAGCGCCGACTCTGCTCTGTACAGACTTTCCACCACAGAACCAGAGGAATGTCGGAGTAGCCATTACCCCGTATCGTTCAGCAAGCCACGTGAACCTGATGATGTTCAATCTCATAAAATCCACGGATTGGGAGTACTCGCGGGCAAGATCTTCCAGTACAGGCTCCATCTGTCTGCAATGCGGGCAGGTTGGACTGAAGAACATCACCAGTACCGGCTTTTTATTTCTCTCGACATGCGATTCCCAATCCCGGTCATTACCTTCAGGTACTATCGATTCAGCCATATCATGATGATGGTGATAAGGAGATATCATACCTACTGGTCTTATGACATAATATTCAGTGGACAGGTACCCACAGATAGTATTCGGACTGCATCGTGTCAACCAGTCAGGCAATTACTCATGGGTATCCTTGGATATACATAAAAGAGATAATCCGATGACCAAAGATCAATCCGAACCAAATGAGATGGCGAGTCCTGACGAACAGGTATACCTTACCGTACCGATCTCTTCATCACTCCTCATAACTCTTGATGCAGCAGCAGCCCTGATGGAAATCGCACGTGAAGACCTGGTACAACAGATACTCAATGGTTGGATGAAATATCAGACCCTTCCATTGCATGGGAAGGATCGTCTTTGTAATCTGAAACCGGATTTTGAAGGACGGGAATAAGGTGTCCATCACTGAATGAGTACGAATAATTCTAAGTATCCGGGATACAGTGTCATAAATAGATGAAAAGCAGACGTAAGGATACGTATGGCTGATGAATCGTACCGGGAAGTAGAGGTTGAAGGAACCATCGTAAAATGGGATCCGGACCAGATGCGAAAGATTCAGGAACATCCCTGTTATAGTGAGAAGGCAAGTCACACCTTTGGAAGAGCACATCTCCCGGTCGCTCCCAAATGCAATATTCAGTGCAACTATTGCGTACGAAAATATGACTGCGTGAATGAGAGCAGACCGGGGGTCACCAGTGAGATCCTGAGTCCGGAAAAAGCTTTTGAGAAGATCACGGGGATCATTGCTGAGCATCCATTCATTAAGGTAGTAGGGATTGCGGGCCCGGGGGATCCGTTGTTTAATGAGGAGACGTTTGAGACTTTCAGACTCATTCATGAGAAATACCCGGATCTGATCCTGTGCGTAAGTACCAACGGCCTTCTTCTGCCTGACAAAATTGACCTCCTTGAAAAATACGGAGTAACCAATATTACGGTTACCATGAACACCCTTGATCCGGATATTGCCGCTCAAATATATCAGTTTATTTTCTATCAGGGAAAAAAATACAGCGCAAGCAGGGAGATGGGGGAGCTACTCATCAACAAACAACTGGAGGGCATACGAATGGCAGTTGAACGCAAGATGCTGGTGAAGGTGAATACCGTATATATTCCTGGTATCAATGATGCGCAAATCCTTGAAATTGCCAAAAAGATCAGTTCCATGGGTGTTTACATTCACAATATTATTCCCCTCATTTCTCAGGGAAAATTTGCACATATTCAGCCCCCGACAATGGAGGAGAAATTGGCGAT
>NZ_JAJRBM010000209.1 GCF_028679455.1 Methanospirillum sp.
AAGCCAACTCAAAAACCTACGATGAGATGGGTATTCTTCATGTTTCGAAGAATGAGGGAGTTATCGTTACGGATTGAAGGAAAAGTCGTCACCAGAGTCCTTAATCTGGATGAAAACATTCGGAAAATTGTCAAGTTGCTAGGAGTAGAGTACGAAAAATATTATTTTTCATAAAGGACTGCTGAATCTGGGATAATTGTTGCACCGACATTATACTCATCGCAAAAAAATTCCGTATTTGGAATTTTTACATGCCGAGCGGCAGATTAACAGAAGAATGGGATATTGCCTCTGTTTTTCCTTAACTTATGACATATGGGATTAAATCCCCTTTCTATTAAATAACGTCAAAAGGACATTCGGTAGGATCCCCGATGTCCATCATAGTACATCCAGTTGCTTCAAAACAATCGACATCACCGTGACATGCCTGTAAATTTGCACAGCAAGAATTAGAAGATCCTGAAGATGCTGTTGGAGTAGGTGTTGGTGTTTTCGTAGGAGTTTCAGTTTCTGTTACTGTTGGAGTAGATGTTGGTGTTTCTGATACTGTGATTGTTGGAGTACCCATTCCGTTATTATTGCCAGCTTGAGTTTCGGTTGCTGTTTTCTCATTTAAGGCTTTAGTATTATTCGGATTAATTGCTAATGCCTTGTTAAAAGCTTCAATAGCTTCATCATACTTTCCCTGGAATTTGAGTATGATACCTTTATTGATCAACGCATCTTCATATTTACCGTTAGACTCGATTGCATTATTAAATGCTTCAATAGCTTGATCAAACTCCCCTAATCCGATTAAAGCAGTCCCCTTATTATTCCATGCTACTTCATTGTTGGGATCAATCTTTAGCGCCTCGTCAAATGACTTAATCGCTTCACTATTATCGCCTTGTACCTGGAATTCACTCCCTCTTGTAATCCAGTCAATGGATTTATCATCAGTTCCATGTGGATCAGTGATTATTAGATCAGATATTGTATTGAGATTTGAATTATCGGTAACAGAATTTGAGTAACCAGAAGAATATCCTCCATTTACAAAGGGGGAGTAACCAGGAGACGAATACTGGTTAGATTCAGATGTACCAGAATCAGATTTACTTGACTTTATGGTTGATGTGTCTGTTAAGTCTGATTCTTTATTGTTTGGTTGAGAAACAAATCTGGTCCCCCATACACGGTCATTTAGTTGGTTTTTTCCGACTATTGAATTGCAATCTGAAGATAATACTAAGTCATCTGCATATTTTCCATCTCCCCAGATAATGGTGATCTTATTTCCAGATTGAACCCAGACCCCATCAAGACCTAACGTTCCATTTGATTTATAGACTGAATTCGATGAATGGTTCGAAAAGAAAGTGTTATCATACACATCCATCCAACTCCAGGTGCCAACCATTGAACACCCTGATTCTGAGGTATCTGATATTGTGTTGTCATTTTTCGCGAAAACGATAGGTGTTAAAATAGAGCAAAGAATCGCTACAGAAATTAGACTAATGAAAAATTTTCTAAATTGTTTTACATTTTGAACGATTTTTGTCATCAATCAAATCAATGAAAGTATTGCAAAATGAATATTTCGATTTGTAATTGCGATTACTGAAGGTTTTAATTGAGAACAATTGATTTGAGAGATTTAAGTAAAATTTTCCATTAAGAATTATTTATGAATTTGAATGATTCAGAAATATCATGAACCAGAATTAGTAATAAAAATTTAGATTTGGGTGTAGAAAAATTATAATCGTTTGAATTTGAAATTTAACCTATGCAATCAAATATCTGGGTTCCATTATTTTAAGCATGAGGAATTCTTCACGCTAAAGGAGTTATTATACTTCTAAAAGCCAATAATCAGGATGTTATAGAAATGATAACTTTAATCTGCCCGTTTCAGAATCGCGACATATCCCGGTTTTCGTTAGACGCTCGTTTAAATGCCCATATATATAGCCATCGATCTTTATTCAGCCGCGACATAAAAGCGGCGGGGTCGAACAATGGCAGGCTTTAAAACCAAATCTGCAACCAAATCTGCGGAGAGGAAACTCACCAACAAGATTGATACCGTAGCGAACTTCCTGGCACTTATTCAGGATGTTATCGAAAACAACCCGTGTGGATGTGTATCCTACACCTCAAGCGGTGCAACCGTCGCCGGTGTAGTCCAGGGAACTGAATATTACTCCGGCAAGGTAGTCTATGAAAATGTCCTGGTTAAGGCCGTCGGTCAGATTTCGGTCCGGGCTCCTACGTCTTCAGCCTTCAGCACTGATATCAGTACCATCGTAGCAGCCTCCGCTATCAACACCGCGATGGGTGGAACTCCTTCGCATGACAACTCAGATGACTCCTTGAGTTGCACCCTGAAATGTCATGCATCCAACGGAGAATACTACAACGTCACCTTCAAGCGTGACAGCGTCGTCGTATCCGGGTATGAGGCAGATTCCATCCTCACCACAGTTGAGACCTAGGCTGACACCATATCAGCACTGGTCTGAAGATCTCTCTCATTTTTCATCATTTGAGGCTGATGAAGATGCAGAAGATATTTTTAGCCGCTGGCATCGTTTGTCGTGCCCTGGCTGGCTGGATGTCGGCAGACCTGATCACGTCTTCGATCTCGGTTGACGGGTCCAGCTGGATCAAGTCATCCGGGACCGGGGACCGGTCTTATGCCGGGCTCATATTCACAACTGACCACTCAACCGTTACCCGTTCACTTGATTTTTATCAAACTGTTGATGTACAGACACGGATCTCGTCATCTGGTCCACTCGGAGTGTATGAGTACACTGCACAGACCAGCATACCAGAAGAAGAGTCCTGGAGATGCATGTTTACATCTTCGGATGAACAGGCGGGCAGGATGAACGTAACCGAGTATGTAGAGTATGGAGGTGGAT
Source organism: Methanospirillum sp. (assembly GCF_028679455.1). Classification (GTDB taxonomy): domain Archaea; phylum Halobacteriota; class Methanomicrobia; order Methanomicrobiales; family Methanospirillaceae; genus Methanospirillum. The sequence goes on from NZ_JAJRBM010000209.1 coordinate 2,919, forward strand.
CATGAACGTTATGAGCGTCGTTGCCGTGATTTCTCTGGTGATGGCTGTCTCGAATGGGATAGCGATGATCCTGACGTATCAGCGCTATGCGTCGGTAGTTCGTGGCGTTTTCATGGCGAACAAGGTTAACAAGGCCGGAAAAGTTGAGATCGTTGTCTCCTCGATGACCTGGTGAATCTTCCCGGTAGGAAACTATAAGGAAGAATGCCAGATACTGTATTGCCGTGAGAACGGCGGGGAACACATGAGCGGGTGGTTCACATCCTCCCGCTTGTGCTTGGGATTGTGTGCCTCGATATGATCCCAGATAATCACCACATGGCCGTGTTCCTCCTATCCTTTTAAACCCCCCATTTATCCGTCTTTTTCCCGATTCGTTTATCAATTGGCCATCTGCGATCTACGCCCCGTCCCCTCTCCCCTCGGGTTTGGTGTGGGGAGAGGGGTTAGGGGTGAGAGGCATGGACGCAGGGGCGTAAAAATTGAGGTATGATTACTGATACTTAAATAAAAAAATAGCCAAAACTATGGATCCGCACCCCATATTTCCTCTATTTTAAGAAGTAAGGTAGCAGATCCGAACACAATGTCGTAATGCTGTTGACGGGATCCGAACCCGCGACCTCCAGATATCTCAGATTTCTCTTATGAGTCTGGCGCCCTAACCAGCTAGGCCACAACAGCACAGATGCATTATAAGAACGACGCATACCCACTTAAACATGTTGGTAGCGTTGATCTACTACCCAGATCCTGATATACCCGGAAAACCGAGAACTATCCATGGATGACCCAAAACCTGCTGATATCTCGGTCGTGTACTGTACTGCTCCCCCTGAAGAATCTGCCCGGATCGCTCGTGAACTCCTGGAGCGCCGGCTTGTTGCCTGTGTGAATCTTACCCCGGTCAGATCCCTTTACCGGTGGGAAGGGCATGTCTGTGATGAAACAGAAGATCTCCTGATCATGAAGACCCCAACCGGGTGCATTGAAGAACTCATTGCTGCCATCAGGGCCGTTCATCCGTATGAAATCCCTGAAATCATCGCTCTCCCGGTAACGGAAGGTTATCAGGGATACCTTGACTGGGTTGTGGGTGAGACGGTTTTACTCTGATACTCCCTCTGTCAGCGACTCTCCTCGTGAAATCGCAAGCCTTGCGTTTGACGAGCGCTCTTTGGTATAATCGCATGATTTTCAGTACGAACCTGAGAAAACCCGGTTCAAAAAAAGTATCTTTATTACCGTATACAACTGAAAAATCTGTTATGAAAGCGGTACTTGCACGGAGTCTCTCCCGCAAGCAGATTATGACCAATGACGGGAAAGCCATCGGCGAGCTGCGCAACCTCATGGTCGATTTCGAAACCGGTCAGATCACCGATCTGATTATTGAGCCTGATGAAACCTTTGACACCACCGGATACCAGCTCGATGGCGACCGGATGATGGTTCCCTTCGAGTCAGTCCGCGATATCAAGGATTTTATCGTGGTAGACCGTTATCTCGCTAAAATGTGAGGAAAAAACCGGTTCATCACCTCAACAAATCCTTCTCCGTATGGAATGGCAGATACATAGGTTGCAGCCTCTTTTACCACATCACTAGCATTGGCAACACAACATCCGGTTCCCGCTGCCTGAATCATATCGGTGTCATTTTCTGAGTCACCGATTGCAAGAAAATCTTCAGGGGGAATCCCCAGATCACCGGAAATATGTCTGAAGGTTGATCCCTTGCTGTATCCTTTCTCCTGAATATGGATTGCAAAGTTGGTATCAAGAACAGTGACGTTCCAGTCAGCGAGCAGTCTCCTGACCTCCCCGACCGGAACATTCCGGGCAAATGCCACGTCAGCAAACCGTTCCCGGGGAGAGAACATATCAAGGGAAATCCCCTGCTCTTGAAAATGCCGGTTCAGGAGGTCCAGGGCATCAAGGGCAACCTGGCGGCTGGGGAGGATCTTCAGATCCCCGGTAAATCCAACCCTGTATACCCCTCCGTTCTCACCAATGAAGGTTCCGCTTGTTCCGATCAGTTTGGAAAGGCCTTTCAGGATACAGGAGGTGTTCCCGCTTGCGAGCACTACCTCGATCCCGTTATCCTGTAGCGTACGAATGGTCTCAATTGCACACGTACTCAACCGTCGTCGTTCATCGGTGAGTGTTCCGTCTATATCGGTAATGACTGCTCGTAGCACAACTTAACAAGCCCTGAGGCCACCCTCTTCTACGAGGAAGGTAGCTTCACCATCTGGCAGATTCGGGCTGTCTACCAGTCTGAAGATACGCTTTCCTCCTTTGCTCTTTCGCAGATATATTCTGAATGTTGCCGTATGTCCGACGATGTTTCCCCCGATCGGCTTGGTCGGATCTCCGAAGAAGACTGCCGGGTTTGACATTACCTGATTGGTTACAAGCCCGATTGCGTTGTACTCATCACAGAGTTTGAAGATATCATGCATATGTCGGTTCAGTTTCTGCTGTCGCTCGGCAAGGGTTCCCCTACCTGCATACTCAGACCTGAAAAGGCCGGTCAGTGAATCAACAATAATTAGTTTCACCGGTTTGCCCTGGCTCTTGAGTTCCTCGGCAAGTTCGTGCGAGTTCTCGATCAGGAGCATCTGGTGATCAGAGGTCTGGGCCCGGGCAACATGAATGTTCTTGAGAAACTCCTGGGGATCAGCACCTTCAATCTCAAGTCCGTTTACCATCTGCTCGATACGTTCTGGTCTGAATGTGTTCTCGGTATCCACGTAGATGACCGATCCGTCAAGACCGCCGAGTTCTTCGGGGAGCTGGACATTGACCGCGAGCTGGTGAACGATCTGTGACTTTCCTGACCCGAACTCGCCGTAAAGTTCGGTGATGGCCTGGGTTTCAAATCCTCCTCCCAGCAGTCCATCGACCTCAGGGACGAGCGTCCTCAATTTCTTGATGAGCAGTCGTGCCTCAAAGACCTCGGTCCCGGTCTTGAATCCCCCGATATCTGCCTGTTCCCGGCACCACTTGATCATCTTCTTTGCGGTTGATTCTCCGATCTCAGCAGCCTCGGAGAGTGTAGATGAAGTGGCGGTTGCGATAGACTCGATGGTCAGAAATCCTCCGTCGCGGAGTTTTTCTGCGATAGCTGGCCCCACGCCCGGGATATCTTCTATTTCCAGTCTTTTGACATTCATAAGCGCTAACTCAACCCTGGCATCTGATGAACCTGACTCACCTGACACTTCACCGTCAGTGGTCTGTGAGATACACCACTTAATCATCTTGCGTGCAGTTCCCTCTCCAATCTCAGCAGACTCATACAGTTCAGAGGCGGTCGATTGTGCTATTTTTTCGATGCTCTCGTATCCTGCTTCACGGAGTTTTTCTGCAGTGGTTGGTCCGACACCGGGTATGTCCTCAAGTTGGTATGCTTCTGCTGCCATAATGTTCTATCCCTACTCTACCCATCCTCCACGTCAGTATTTAAGGTTACAAGAAACAGGGCGAAAGTGAATGGTGCACTTTTACTGCCTGCTTAAATTTATTGTTCCTCCTCCCAATTTTTAAATTATGGCGATTTCCCTCATATTGATACTTTCGCGGAGAGAGATCTTATGAGGAATTATGCCGGTAAAACTCCTGCTATGGCCTTCTTTTATCCGGATGTCCCTCTCCAGTCTGGAAGATCGGTGGGTTCGTTTCGTTCATGTCCGGATCAGACAAAAAATCGGGACAGGGGTGGGAATTTCCCTGAAAAAAAGACTAGTAACATGGGCAACAATTATATGGGCGTGCAAATCACCGGATGAAAGTAATGTTTTGAGTTCATCCCAGGTTCTGGAGCAACTCATTCAGGTTCGCTCTCAATGTCTCAACAGAAAGTTCTGATTGCCTGTTCCCGGTGACAAACAGCCTCTTTTTACTGACGACTCCCTGCAGGATGATCTCAGCCCCATGTGGGTATGGTCCTTCAACCAGAAATGACTGCACGCCGTCATCGATGACCTTCCCTTCCGGAGTATCAATGATCGTCCCGTCGATGGTAACCGGCTCTCCTGGTCCGTCTGGAACGATCAGGAGACAACTTCCCCTCCCCAGTGAAAGTTCGGTCTCGCCGGTTCTGCCTACCCGTGCCGGTACATGATAGATGATCACCTTCTCGCCTGGCAGAAGCGGCCGTGAAGCCTCGTCATCCCAGATCACCAGCGGTAGGGTGGCAGTTCCGTCTGATATCCTGACATTTCTGACCCATGAGGGGGTTCCATCCCTTCTCGTGAATGGACGGGGTGGCTGCACCTGAACAAGATTTCCTGATACGGTCACGGTCTGATCAGGCTTTACTTCCCCGAGCAAGATATGGGGAATATCCGGCCGCTGCTCTGCAGGGGTGAGCACGGTGTTCTCATCGATCACGATCTCCCTGCCGCCAAAGTCTCCTTCCTTCTCCAGTGCTCCGGCTGCAGTCACGGCGGTTCCTGGCGTACAACCGGTAAGCATGGCAGCATCCCAGCAGAGCAGCCGTGCAGTTCCGGCAGTATCCCCGACGATCCCGCTGATCATCTCTCCACTGGTTCCGTCCCTCCTGGTGAACGACTTGGCCGGCTGCAGGCTGATGATCAGGAGATCAAAGTCTTTGCGTTCAGGCTGTTTGTGCTCTTTCGGGGTCATACCACAGTTGATTTCGACATGGGTCTTTCGCAGATTCAAGGGCAGAATCTCTTTCAGACTCTTACCATGCCTGCCGATAACCTCAAGAACCTCACCGATCTCAAACGACTCCCGTATTGCTGCGGCCTGTTCATCCCAGAAGACCAGATCGGTCTGTCCTGTCTCGTCTGCTACCGTGAGCCGTGCAACCAGCCCTTTATTCCCGTCAGGCCGGTCAAACTCCTTCACCTCTGAACAGGCAAGAACCTTGGCGTAAAAACAGAAGAGTGAGGATCGGCCCCGCAACCCTTTGATCGGCACATGTGATCGGTCCAGATCCCTGACCACCATCAGCGCAGCGGTAACATCGTCGGTAAGGTTGCCGCATGCTTCGATTTTCGCTTCGATTCTGCGATCGAACTCTTCCCTGCTGATCAGGTCATCAACAAGTGCGTAATGGTACCGGACCACAGGCTTCCTCCCTGATATTCATCGTTCCGGCAGGAGTTGAAAGAAGAGACAGGCTGGTTACAGCCATGGGGGTGTTACCACTGCTGCCAGCAGGTCTTCGAGGGTCTCTGCCCTACGCATCAGGGCGGCTTTATCCCCTTTCACCAGTACCTCGGCACATCTTCCCCTGCCATTGTACTGGGATGCCATCGAGTATCCGTATGCTCCGGCATCGAGCAGAGCGATAAGGTCGCCGGCATGCACTTCGGGGAGTTCCCGGTCATGGGCAAGGATATCTCCGGTCTCACATATCGGGCCGGTGATGGTATACGTTCCATCCGGCTTCTCACCGGCACGGTTTGCTACAATTACCTCATGATACGAGTCGTACATCGCCGGTCTGATCAGAGTGTTGAACCCGGCATCCACGTTCACGAAGGTCTTGTGTGCCGGCTTTACTGAGTTCACCCTGGTGAGCAGGATGGTAGAGTCACAGACCATGGATCTGCCGGGCTCAATCCATATCTCTGGTGAGATCCCGAGTTTGGTGAAGGTACTCGTGATCACCGGCATGACGGCATCTGCGTAAGCATCAAATGCCGGTGCCGGATCTCCGGTATGCTCATAGCAGACCCCGAGACCCCCGCCGAGATCCACGAACTTGAACGCAACGCCCATCTTGTGCAGGTCAGCAACGACCTCCATCAGCACCTCTGCCTCTTTTGCAAAGGGTGCAACCGAGAGGATCTGGGATCCGATGTGGCAGTGGATTCCTACTGGCACCACGTTCTTACAGGTAAGTGCCTTTGCAT
>NZ_JAJRBM010000210.1 GCF_028679455.1 Methanospirillum sp.
GAGCGTAACCATCTGACGAAGGAGGTTTGCCGCTATTGGTGCTGTTGAGATTTAGCCGGGATTCGAGTTCCGTTACTCTGGCTTCTAATTTATCGATTTTTTCATGCAAATAGTAAATATATGCAACGATTTCCGGAGGACATTCTGTAAATTTGGATTATATCTCTTCAGGTATTTCCATTGCGGTAAAAGAACGTTTACTCTCATTATACTAAGATCTTTCGGTATTTCTCTGGTTGTTAAGGTAAATAAGCGATTTTTTAGAAGAAATTACGATAAATCAATTGGGAGCGCTGGGAGGGGCTGAATAGTTACGTTTTAGTCTTCATTTCTACAATCGGTCCAGCCATCTGATTTACATAGCGACCAATTTTTGTCCATGAATATTTGCCATTATTATCTTTTACTGTCCAGAAATCGATATTGGCATATTTTCGATCTCCCTGATCAGTAACAGATGTGTAGCCTGATATTCCATAAAAGTGGCATGCATTGTCAACAAATATGGGTCGTTTATTTGGTATTCCCTGACTCATTATTTCAGTCAATGCAGCGAGCTGGACTGCATCATTTATAACAACAGCATATGGGGTAGCTTTCAGTCCGGTGGCAGTTTGAAGTCGTTTTGCAAATTTCATAAACTTAGGCTCGTTCTCCATTTCGCCGTATATTGTTGCAGTAAAATTAGTCTTTGCAGCAAAACCAGCAACAGTGTTGTTTTTTAGAATTGAATCAGATAACGCAATCCCATCTGTTCCAACCCATGAGACAGAACTGAGCTTACTATTCTTTGACGCAGCATTCAGAATATCTGTGGTCTCATCAAATCCGATGATCATCACTGCTAATCCGGAACTCCTATCTCTGGATTGAATCGATTGAGCGACTTTATCTATTGTAGGATCGAAGGAACCAGTTCCGGGTTCATACATGATTGGATCGGTCAGGGTTAAATTTCCATGATTTGAGAGGTTATTCATGAGTTCATAGAGTTTCTGACCGTACACATCATTTCGCACTACCGGGATGATCGTAGAATAGTTCTCTTTCTTAAAGAGTGCCTGTAATCCCTGGGCCTGAATTGTGTCATCCGGGCAAAGTCTGATAATTGTATTATTTTGACTACAGAGTCCAGGTGTTGTGCTTCCAAATCCAATAAGTATTGTTCCTGATTCCTTTGCTGTCCCTTCAAGCGCATTCATCTCTTCTGAACTTAACGGACCGACAATGAAATGAATGCCATCCTGAATCATCTCTGTTCCTAATTCTTTCGCGATCGCTGGATCTGTTTCAGTATCAACGATACGAAGACGAACCTGGTATGGTAATCCGAGAGTTGTATACTTTGTATTCAGGTCTTCGGCTGCCATTTCCATAGCAGCTTTATATGAAGGCCCTTGAGCTGAACCATTCCCAGAAAGGGGAAGAAGACCTCCTATGACAATCGTCTGGGTTTGGTTTTCAGCAAAAACAACGCTACAGAGAAGAAATAAACAGATACAAATGAAGAATGAACGGAATAGATTCATAATATATCTTTTATGTGCTTGTCCGTTAAGGGTTATTATTTGAGTTTCTGTGGCTTGACCTCAATAAATACTACCTTACAACCAGAAAAAAAAGGCTCATCGACGTTTCTTGTGGGAAAAGTATCTTTAGATACAATACTGACTAATGGTTCTCGCTGAGGAACTCTTTCGTACCGCTCTTCACTTAACTACCCCTTGGACAATATCCTCCCTTAAATTTAAAGAGGGTGAGCGAAAATTAGAAATCTAGGTCGACTTTCCTAAAGGGTCACGATTCCAATGTCCGGAATATAATCCGTTAGATTGCGAAATTCATGATACATCGAAAAAATCTTGGAGGTATTTGAATTTTTTAGAGCATCAGACATATATACATAGTCGAATTCCTCGGATTTCCTGCCCAAAATGCGTGGTGAAGCAGGTTAAGGTTCCTTGGGCAAGAGAAGGAAGTGGGTTCACAATGCTAATGGAGGCATTAATTGTCTTCTTTGCTCAAACCATGCAAATAGCACAGATCTCTGAAAAACTGAAGATAACCGATAAAAGGATTTGGCGAGTTGTCTCTCATTATGTTTCAAAAGCATTGAAAGAAGTTGATTTTTCAGGAATATCTGCTATAGATATGGATGAAACATCAAGACGAAAGGGGCATGAATACCTAACCGTTTTTGCAGATATCGATACCGGTCGAATAGTTCATATCTACACAGGGAAGGATGCCTTAACTCTCAAATCATTTGCAGATTCGGTAGAAAACCACAATAGTTCACATGAGAGGATCAAGAACTTCTGCTGTGATATGTCACCTGCTTTTATCAGAGGAATATATGAACACTTTCCCTTCGCTTCAATTACATTTGAGAATAGCGATAGCTATCTTCCGATAACGGGATAACTATTAAATAGACGAAAATTTCGTCATTTTTCTTAAAAAATACCTACATGAAAAAGATCGCAATCTGGGGTTAATCGCTATCCTCTATAGCAAGTTAATGCTAATTATTAAAAAGGCTGGGATAACGGCAGAATATTCGCCCAATGATATTCTCTTGATATTTTCGAAAAGTGATGAGGATTTCTTACGAAGGGTTTGACCAGATCACCGAGGTCCCGAAGAAGGACCGGGAGCTTGAGAAGAAGATGAACCTGAATTTATTCCCTAATTGAGAGCATAGTTTGGGATTTAGATAGGTTGGTTAAGAGACCTTTAACGTATTCATGAGTGATATCCCAACTGGTGTGAGGTATCTAATCTACAGGTTTATCAACAACTACTAATACCGATCTATACATAGTTACGAAGATGAAAGGAGTTTCTCTTCTATTCTGTCTGGTTGTTCTCTTTATTGGAACCGGAGTTGTATGTGGGGCACAACCTCCGGATCTGAATAATAATTTAAGTTATTTAATTAATTCTTCAATGGACCTTCCAAATGATACCCCGGTTGTTATTAACATAAATATGCCAATAAATGTTTATGTAGAGAAAGGTGACGGATTTCACATATTACATATCGGAGATGAAAACCTGACAACTGCAATCTTCAATAGTACAGGTGAAAAAGATGTGCCTGGATATGATTTTAAGAATATTATACTCTCTGAAGGTCCACTTGCTGAATTAAATCTTACCGGCGATATGGGAAATCCGAAACCAAAGTAAGAATCCCCAAGTAATTCCGATATTACGATTCATTCTCCGGGAAGATCGCTCTGTTCACCGGGTAGCAGGAATAGGAACGGGATCAACGGTATCACACCAGGTACAGGTGCCGGTATTATAATTGATTACCTTGATCGCATTGATCAGAATACACTCTCCTATACCCCCCCATTGACCATGCATTTTAACCTATATTCCCGGCCTCTCATAACGAGTTAGGTGGAGTTACCCCCAGCTCGTGATATAACCGTTTTTGCTCATCAAGAATTTCCCCAACCCTGATGGTTCTGCCCGGTTGTTCAAAGCATTCAATGACGTCTAGTTTATCTAAAAGGGATGGCAGGGTGTATTTCTTAATAAGGTCGGTGATCTGCATTTGTTTTTTGATATATGACAGATAGATCAATGCTACAAACTGAACAAACAACTTCCCATCAAGACTTTTTTCAGATGAAACCAAAGCCCTACGCATATTAAGTCGTTCTTTGAGATTTCCGAATGCCTTTTCTACCACATCTTTGTTGCGGTAGAGCTCAAGAGCAGTAACAGCATCCATAGTTTCATTGGTGATAAGAGAAAAATACCCAAAGTATCGCTTCGCTTCATTAATCACATCTTCCTTCACTGTTACTTTCGTACCCCGCTTAGGTGTCGCTTTGCAGGTGAAGTACTTCAGATAAAGTTTTTCATGATCAGGGACACGATTATCGGTTTCCAGTTCCTGCTTCAATGCATTCAATCTTCGGTCAAAAGCCATTTTATCTTCAGCTGCTTTCTCGATGTTGTAATAATAATGGATATATAGACGGCGTTCTTCTTGGATAGTTTCTCCTTTATATGGGCGTTCCTGTGAATAATGCCACATAGATCTAACCGTTGTGCAATACAACTCGTATTTATCGTTGTAATTTTTGAAATCCTGGAGAGAATCGTATATGGGATCTAATTCTTTTCGGATGAAAGCAAGAGACATTCTGACAGAGATGAGAAATTTTACATGATCTCTATACAAGTCGTTGATATTATCTTCACTGTAGAATCCGCGATCCATGACCAATTTTAACTTAGAATAACCGAGTTCATCCAGTTCTTCCAGCAAACGGCGAACTGTTTTTGAATCAGGAATGTTTCCAGCAAGTTTTCTGTAGTAGAAAGGGAGGTTTGATTTCTCCCCGAAAACCAAAGTGAGATTCAATTGAGGTAATCGGTCATGTTCTTTGTTGAAGCCATATTGTACTTGTTTTAACGTTTCTGAGTAACTGGACAGAGTAGTTGTATCGTAAGCCCAGAACTCATTTTCACACCTTCTCTTTCCCTGCAGAGAGAAGAATTTTTGTTTGTCTTCTTCGGTTATACTCGAAAATAAGTCACTTGCTCGCTGAGAGGTGATAATTTTTCCGTATGGATGTCTATGAAGAGCCGCCCATTTTTCGAAACGGTATAGAGGGGAGGTTTCTTCGAGGATCAGATAGTATGCAATAGACAAGATTTGTAGATATGTATCAGGGAAACACTGTTTCAGATCCTTCGTAATACCAAGGTTCTCACCAAGAGCATCCAACAGATATGTGGCCCCAAAAAAGGATCTATGGGCTACCAAAGAAGATTTTGGCCCGCGTTTAGCAGGTAATTTTTCTGTTCCCGTCTTTCGGTTTCTTCCATCAGTCGGGACTATCTCTCCAGTAACCTTATCTACTCGTCCAATCAGGGTCCGCCTGGCACGAGATTGCTTCTTTTCCTTATCCCAGTGAGATATGGATTCATAGGCATAAGTGATACCTGAACGTTTGTCTGTTTGATATACTATTGCCACCATGATTATTGTTCCTCGTTATGCATATAATCTAACCCATAACGATGATAAAGATGTCGGTTTAGTTTTAACAAACTGTTGGAAGATTTAATTGCAAATTAAAAGAATATCGTTATGTGTTCGCGGGAATAGAGGTTTTAAGATCCACTTCATCTCCGATAGCGCAGGAAATGGCCCCGGATCTCTCTTTGTATAAGAGGAGGGAGGTGGGGATACCCAAAAAGAATTTTCTTTCCTCCTCATATGGTGAGTTAAAATTAAAAAAATCTGAAAATATAAATATTCAGCAAGTTTTATTTTTCAGAAACTATTAAAAATAAAGTCAACAGAGTTTCGCATAGATCTCTCTGCCGGTGGGGTTTGGAGATAGGTGGCGATAGGTATGACAATACAGAGATGCATAATCAGAGCGATAGCGCTTTTAATTCTCTTCATGATGATCTGCTCGATAAGCGGGGCAGTAAAAATTCAGACCGAGCGACAATATCCAGGAAATGCGGCAAACCCTGGATCAAGCCCGGCGGCAGTGGGTACTGCAGTGTTTCATAACTCAACAACTGCTGATCTCAAGGCACCATACAAGACCAACTCATGGCTCTCACCAGTACTCTGGGCAGACAGTCAGACCATGTTCTACCGGGGGAGTGATGATATTAACAGCGGGGTAAAACATCCGTTATATCAACTCCCGGTATACCCGCTTCCCTGGAGTTTATACTACTGTAAAACTACACCCGAGGAAGAGCAGATAAATTTTAATGCGGATTACCTGAATCGCATCGATCCGGCCAATGATGGATCGAAAGAAGTGTTACAGGGATTATTTGTCAGACCCATGCCGATATACTCCCGGTATGATACTCAACTGTATAATCCCCAGGGGTCTGAGTCACATGATACAAAGAGGAATATGTATGCATTGTACGGGACCTATACTGCTCCTGCGATTCATCTTGACCCCGGATTCAATGCCTCTCATATCAGGATTAGCCGGATGGGAGATTATGACGCCGGGTTTGTAGTAGCATCTTCAGATGATCCCAATCGGCCAGCAGCAATATCTACAGATGCAAAACTCTCCCTTGATGTGGTACGGGGTTCACCATTTCTTCATCTGACTGCAGAAAAGATCCCATCCTTAAATCTGACAATCTGGAGTGGTCTGGGGGCACCAGGCTCTCAGGGGACGGTTTTGGTCAACAATATCAATATCTCCTACGTCATGTTCACCAAACCGATGAAGAGTTATGGTGTCGAACCTGCAGATACCGGGTCTGGCCCCGAGATCACGGAGAGTAATCAGACATACATCATCTTTTATCCCACAGGATCTGCCAGTTATATTGAAACGGCCCTTGATCCCATCACCGTTTCCAAAGGCCTGAAATGGTATCAAACCGCTGCATCATTCACCTTTTCAACCCAAACCGGATCGAATTATCTCACCATGACCTCGGTTCCATCTCCTGATGTCATTGATACCACCACCCTGCAGACACTGGCTGCTGCAGCATTCCAGTACCCGACCGGCTCCACGGTCAGTTACGGGTATGACCGTGCAAAATCTGTCGTAACCGCCACATATACCCTCAATACCAATGATCTCCTGAAGACAGGAGGAACTCCGGTCCAGGGGCTGCTTCCCCTTCATTATGGAAAGTTCTTTGGAGGTGACTCTGTTCTCACATCCAACGCTGACTGGGTGAAAACCGGATCCGGGACCCCTCTGGTCATGGACTCAGTTCTTGGAGAGATACACTTCCTGAAAGGTCCGACCTTCACCTGTACATACCGGTACCCGGGAGTACTGCCATATATCCCGGCTCTTCCTTCCCAGGATCCTGAAGGACAGGCGAATCTCTCAAAATATCTCAAGATCTGGGAGTCGGAGAATGCACTGGGAGATAAAGCGGATTACAAGTATACGTTGATGAATCTTGACAAAGGGATTGATACCTACAATGCAGTTCAGGTTTTGTGGCGTGCAGCCAATACGTTCCGCACCGCACAGGGAGTAGAACCTGCTATATCAAAAGATGCTGCCTCCTCTGTTGAGAAGAGTATCTCGCTGTTCTTTGCAGATAAACCGGAACTTATCACCAAAGTCAAAGACGGGCAGGCTCCGTACTACTCGTATTATGATCCGAATGCATCATCGATACTCCTGTATCCTGCCGGTGTTCTGCCACTCTGGCCACCGAACGATGAACGGTACCTGCAGTGGGATGGATATGGAACCGTTACCAAACTGAACGATCATCATTACACCTACGGGTATTTCATCGGTGCAGCAGCCGAGGTAGCGCTCAATAATGCAACCTGGATGGAAATGCACAAAGATGTCATCAATCAGATGGTCTTTGATGTTGCCTATGATCCCCCCATTCAGTCAAAAGCCAGGTTCTCATTCCCGAAGATGAGACTCTGGGATGCCTATACCGGCCATTGTGAGGCCGGAGGGATGACATACCCCTATTACGACGGTAACAATGATGAATCGATATCTGAGGAGATGCAATTTTGGTACTCGGTAATTCTCTGGGGATCTGCATCAGGACAATCAGATATTGAATCTCTCGGTATTGCTCATTATACCCAGGCGGTATACTCATACTACACGTTCTGGCGTGACTCCTTTGGAAACTATCAGAATCTATGGAATATGATAAAAGGAACTGATTTCGATCCGCTCTGGGTCTCAAAAGACTACATTCCCCAGATCTGGGATTCAAAGGTAAAACAGTCCACCTTCTTTGGATCCGGCCCGGTAGCCGTATCAGCAATCACGGTCCTCCCCATGACCGGTGGTTCATTCTATAATGCAATGAACTCGGCATGGATTGACTCATATATCATAAAATTCTTTGCATATATGAAGAAATGGGACATGGATCCCCTGAACCCAAACGGAAAACAATGGAATGAACCCTGGAACGGAGCTAACAAAACGGGTAATCCGTGGTCTGCAGAGGTGAGTTATTACGGTGAACTGGCCTGCTGGTATGCCCTTGTTCATCCCGAAGAAGCACTTAATAAATTCCTCTATTATCTGAATCCTGATACGGCAGGTGAGCCATCTCAGTATGGAACCAAGCCCATCGATTTATTCAGCAGGACCGAGAAAGGGGCAGCAGAAGCATATCATTTCATCAGGTTCCTGCAGGATTACGGAACACCTGAACCCCTCTATGCGTATGCAACCAACACCCCGTACTACATGACCTTTGTCAAAAACAGTTCCCGGACTTATGTCGGGTTCAACCCGACCAGTTCGAAGATGGACATCACGTTCAGCGATGGAAAAGTCATCAAAAACGTTGCTGCTCATGAGTTCGGATTCTGGCCTGCCGGGCTGCCTCTCCCGGTCAAGGCATCCTTTACTGCCACCCCGTCAAGCGGAAATCCCCCGCTTGTGGTCACGTTCAAAGATACCTCAAACGGATCGATTACTGACTGGGCATGGACGTTTGGGGATGGCAACTCATTTGCAGAACAGAACCCGGTCCATACCTATACGAACGTAGGTACCTATCAGGTCAATCTGACCGTCACTGATACCGGTCTGAAAACGAGCTCAGGTACCCAGACGGTCTCGGTCATATCTTCAGGTACGCTTCCGGGAAAATTCTCGATCATCAACCTCAGTGGCAATAATACCGGAAAATACGACGGATATCCCTCGCTTGTCATCGGTGGAAACAACACCGCGTATCTCTCATACTTCAGGGCTGATACGGCAATGCCATGGCAGACTGGTAAAACCAAGGGAAGCATACGGTTTCAAAAGATAGGTCTCAATCAGGGTCAGATGCAGATCCTCGCGGATGAATCGGTTGCAGATTTGACCTATAAAAAATACGTTGTTGTCCAGCCTGAGTGGGGGCGTTCATCAATCGCCCTTGACAAGAACAACGACACCCCGCTTATCGCATACCTGAATCTGGGGGATAATTATCCCCAGCAACTTCACCTCTCCTGGAAAAATGGCGGTTCCTGGAATGATAATATGATCGGCAATCCGTTCCCCTGGACTCCCTCTCTCGCCATGAGTACAAAAGGGAAACCCGGCGTTGGTGTTCCATCAGGAACCCGGAAACAGCCGTTGTATCTCTATAAGGATGCAGGGGACTGGAAAGGTAAAGGGGACTGGGCTGTAGTCGGAATCGGGGATAAAGGAGATGAGAAGACGTTCAACTCAGTGGACTGGTTCTTCTCACTCTTCTATACCGGCAGTGAACAGATACCCACACTGGTCTATTATAACAGCCCGAGCCAGGAGATCCGGCTGGCATATACTCCTGACAAGAACGACCAGACAAAATGGACGATTGAACCCATACAGACAGGTGTTTCAGCCGGGCAGGTCAGTGCTGCCTACGATGCAGAGAGGGACATTCTGGGAGTTTCCTGGTACGACCTGAAGGGAAAAACCCTCAAATACATGGAAAAACCGGTGTCCGGAATATGGGGTTCGGTTGAACAAGTCGACACGTCAGTTAATGACACCGGATTGAATTGTACGCTTGCGTTCGGGCCGAAGAGCGGAGCAGTCCCGGGGCCGGGTATTACCTATTATGATGCAACGGCACGTCAGCTCCGGTTTGCGTGGAAGGACACCAGCGGGTGGCACACCGCCGTAGTTGACTCAAACGGGGCAGGAACAGCCAACTCTCTTGCCTACAGCCAGGAAGGGTATCCACAGATTGCGTACCGGCATGAGGGGAGCAATTCCCTGAAATATGCCTATCTTAATCAGCAAAATGACCGTGAGGGCAGTTTTACTTCAGATCTCAGATCCGGAGCAGTGCCTCTTTCGGTCCAGTTCTTTGATACCATGGTAAATGACACGGTATCATCATTGCGGGCTGAAAGTAGTGATGTGCAGGTCGATGTCGATGTGCATTACTGGTGGGATCTGAATGGGGATGGCGAATGGGATGCACAGGATGTCTGGAATCCGGTGTACACCTACACCCAGGCCGGCACATATGACGTTAAACTCCTGCTCCATGTGGTTATCTACAATACATACGATAACAAGACCGATGTGGTTGATTTCTGGGGTGTTGCGGATTATGATGATTACATCACGGTAACATCACCCCAGCCGGTGGTAACAGACTTTGTGGCAACCCCGGTATCAGGAACCCCTCCATTGGAGGTTGCATTCACTGATACCTCATCGGGATCCCCAACCTCGTGGACCTGGAACTTCGGGGATGGTGCAGGGTCAACAGAACAGAACCCGGTTCACACCTATTCAGGTGTTGGGAGGTACACGGTTACCCTTCAGACCAGTGGAGACCCCGGAAGCGGTGTGGTTAGAAAACCGGCGTATATCACTGTTGATGGAAGTCCATCCCGTGGACAGGCTGGCATGCTCAAGGTCCAGTCCGACCCGTCAGGGGCTGATCTCTATCTTGACGGGGTGCTGAAAGGGACAACTCCGGTGGATGAACTCGTGGCAAAGAGAGGCAGTCATACGCTTCTCGTCCACCTTGACGGGTATCAGAACTGGTCTACAACCACCGAAGTCCCTGCAGGAGAGGTCAGGATCATCCCGACCATTAAACTCTGGAAAGAATAGGGAAGCACCGGGAGGAGTATCTGCACTTCCCGATCTTTTGTTGTCCGCTGTTACGTGATATAAGAGATCAGGAACTTCAGGAGATCACAACGAGAAAGTAAATCAACACGATAGGGATTTGGGGACCTCCTTAACATAAAAAAATAATCCCTTTCCTCGTTTTTCTTTTACAATGTATCCCAGATCATTCAAATGCATAAGATCCGTTCTTGCCGTCTGATATACCACATTGAAACGATCAGATATTTGAAAAATCGTAAATAACTGGTTTGGGGATTCCATCATTTCGGATAGGATTTCTGCCTGTCTTGGACTAATATTTGGGTTTGTTCTTATCATTTCACTAGCTTTCTTCTGCTGCTCTTGTTTTCCTTCAATATATGATATTAAATCGCTCAACGCGTCATCCATACAATCAATTTGATACCGAATAAAATAGGTTAGATCAAATCCATCATATTCTGTATAGAGATATGCTTTCGCATACTTTCCTCGGGATTTCAATATGTTTTTTGAAATCGAGAGGTATTCCATTAACCAATATCCTCGAGAAAGACAATACCAATAAAATAAACTCCTGGCCGTTCTGCCATTACCATCATTAAACGGATGGATATACCTAATTAGGAAATGAATAATGATTGCCTTAATAATGGGGTGGATAAATTTTTCATCATCATCAGTATTTGCAAATTTACATAAATTCAGGATATATTCTTCAATTTCTTGATAATTGGGGGGAGTGTGAAGTACAGTACCGGTAGATGTATCAACAACCCGCACACCGTTTCTTTTCCTGAAATGGTCTACATCCTCAGGATCAATAGTATCCTTCGTAACCACCCGTTGAATTTCAAGTAGTAGATCTGGAGTGAGACTTTCGCTTTGTTTTTGAATTATAAACTGTAGGGTTTCGAAATTATTGAGAACCATCTGCTCCCCATGGTTCTTTGGCTTTTTTCTCTGCTCAATCATCTCCCGGGCTTCTTTGCGTGTCGTTACTGCTCCCTCTAATATAGAAGAGGATATTGCCTCCTCGATCAGCGATGAGATGATATACCGTTTATCTAAACGAAGTGACTTATTTTGAATTTGTATGGTTCCTGAAAGATATCTATCAAACAGGTGAAGGCTCTTTTGAACCGGAGGGGTGATACAATATTCCATTTTAAGTGGGGAGTATGGCGTATTTTCCATCTTTTGAGAGCGAAATATTTTCATTGCAGCCCATATTCGTAGCCTTTCCTCCTCATCACCAACCCGATACGTCAGTTCGTCCCAATTCAGATACCGCTCATTATAAGAATCAACAGAATTTTTAAATTCGGAGTTCTCAAAATAGTGTTCAACAACCGAATTGATCAATGGCTGTTGAATAATGTCTGGTGGTTTTTCTGGTAACTTGTTCATTGGTATACTCACAAACCTCTATTTTTCTTTATACTAATTTATCACAAATTAGTATATTTTAGTATTCATTCACACCCATATGCCCTTATACTAATTTTAACTAAATTGGTATGTTTTGATATGCAGAAAAATCTCATAATGTTTTTAAAAACGGGACTTCTGATCAATGTTTCAGGATAATTGAGACCTGATGAAAATTAGGTGGGTCTCTACAAGATGAGGAACAACTGGAACATGTGATACGAATTGATCTGATTTTCTAAAGGGGTGTGCACCCAGTGCAAGTGTAAAAAATGCAGCTAGTGCCCCTCGCCACTTAAATTTGAGACTAATTCCTCTGGGAAAGGATTACAAAAATTAAGAGACGACAAGTACTGGCGGTCCCTTGGTATATCTCTTCAATAAATTTTGCAGAAGGAGAACGCAAATTAGACATTTGGTTGACTTTCCTAAAGGCTCACGATTTCCTTGCCCAAAATGTAACAATTTAGGGCAATTCGACACGGTGAGTGGGTATCATCAATAACCAAAATTTAAGTTTTCTTTGAGAAATATCAAACATAAATGTGATGAATTCCGTTGGATATATCCAACCTAAAGGTACTATATTCAATTCTTTTATGCAGAAAACTATAAACTCAATCTCGTAAAAGTAATGTTGTAAAAAATTTAACAACAAGGTATAATGAGACTAAATCCAGGTTATAGATTCTGTGTGTTTGATCCAGATAACAGAAATAAATGCAAGGAATTCAGCGATGAATCATCTGACTACAATCAAAAATGTTATGATTCTACTGATGCCTTTTACATTTCCAAGAATCAGGAGATATGATCTCATTTAGATTCTTCTTGTATGTTCTCTTTGAAGGAAAGTAAACACGGTACCCAATTATATTTTTTATCGGAAACAAAGGATCAAAAAAATGCATTTCAAATTTATTGATAGTAATACTAAATTAGGTAATAATAACCAGAGGAATTTGAAACGAAAACTACAGTTTCCTCAAATTTACCAAATTTCCCTTCTCCTGATGGTGGGTCTGGCTATTTGTTCCATCATCATCTCTCCTGTATCAGCAGGAACAAAATACCAGACCGGCTCTCCAAACCTTTCTGTCTCTATTTCAGGAAGTAATGAGTTCACTGCGGGAAATACCGAAACAGTAGCACTAAAAGTTCAAAATACCGGATTTAACACGATGAAAATGGTACAATCCGGAATTGTTGACAGGGATGATATTCCTAGTACCGCAAAGATGGTAACAGTATCACTAGATGCAGGTGATGCCCCGGTTGTCATAAAATCAGATCCCCAAATGATCGGGGATGTTGCAGCTTCGGGTAGTATCCCAGTATCATTCACTGTCCTTGTAAAAGATGATGCCAAGGCAGGAACATATGAACTTCCGGCAACTCTCTCATACACCTACCTGGCAGAGGCTGATCAGCAGGGAACTGATAGTATTTCATATAGGTATAACAAGAAGGATATCTATCTAAACATACCATTCACGGTAAAACCATCAATCACACTTGATATCACCGGTGTTCAGACAGAATCACTTAATGCTGGAGGATCCGGATATGTTACACTCAACCTCAAGAATTCTGGAAGTGATTCAGGGTTTAATGCTATTGCAAAACTGATACGAAAAGATAACTCTCCAGTTGTTCCTGTTGACAGTACGATCTATATCGGAAAACTTGATCCAGAAACTGAATTAACTGCCAAATTTAAGGTATCTATCTCAAAGGATGCAGAAGAACAAAGTTATCCACTCAGTGTCAGGGTAGATTACAAGAATAGTGATGGAGAGAACCTTTCAACACAAGTGAAAGATTTTGGTGTTCAGGTCGGATCAAAAGTCAGTTTTAGTGTTGTAAGTGATCCAGCAACAATCAATGTTGGTCAGAAAAAGGTAATTGAGGTACGGTACAAAAATGACGGATCAGCAACAGCATACAGCGCAGAAGCAAGAATTAGTGCAGTAGATCCATTTACCAGTAATGACGACCTGGCATACCTAGGGGATCTAAAACCCGGAGAATCGGGAGTCGCAAAGTTTGAGGTCAGTGCTGCATCAGATGCCACAGTTAAGACATATGGGCTCGATTCTGAAGTTAGATATCGTGACGCCCTTGATAACAGCCAGATATCAGATACAGTTAAAGTTCCGATCATTGTAGAATCTGCTCAGGGAATGGGACCATTACCAGGAGTAATAGTCGTGCTGCTCATTCTCGGTGGAGGATATTACCTGTATTCAAAGCGGCGTTCTGGAAATCCGGTCTGATTCTGTAGGGAGAAATGTATGTCATCATTTTTTCCTTCCATTTCATCGTTCTTTTCCAGTACCGCTGATCTGATAGTGAACAGGACTAGTCTTGTTCTGAAAGTCTCCCTCTTTCTAATGGCCATCTCGATATTTGGTATGATGTCAATATCGATGGCGACAGGAAACGATACTTACCAGGATAAGGATTCAGAAAGCAGTGTTATTTCAAACCATTTTTCTGATACATTCTCACAAGAATCTATTATCATCCTGGTCGAGTGTGACGATCCTACCAGCCCTGAAGTGCTGAAATATATTGATTCTATTAAAAGTCCTTTAAAAAATCTACAGTATATATCAACGGTATCAAGTATAGCTGATCTTCTTAAAGAGGCAAATGGAGGAGTACTTCCTTCATCAGATGCTGAAGTTACTGAGGCAGAGAGTTCAATCTCATCAGCAGTTCTCAACCGCTATGTTCCGTCCAACCTGATGACAATGGTAATGATAGGACTACAGCCTGGTCTTGCAGATTCAAAAAAGAATTCTGCAATCTCCAATGTCAAATCATTCATTTCCAGTACTGATATTCCCCCGGGAGTTCACGTATCAGTGACTGGAAGTGTCGCCTTCAGTATGGAGATGGGAGCTGCCATGAGTCAGTCCATGATAACTCTCATTATGGCAGCATTGGTTTTGATGGTGATAGTACTTGGAATCCTCTTCTCATATGTAAGCCATAGGTTTCTACCGGTTGTGATGGTAGCAGTTGGTCTGCTCTTGACGTTTGGTATCGTAGGATTAGCAGGGGTTCAGATCAGCATGGCAGCAATATCGGCATTTCCTGTCCTTATAGGACTTGGTATCGATTATGCTATTCAATTCCATTCGCGTCTAGAGGAGGAAGCGAGATCGAACCCCCTCTCTGTTGCTGTTAAAAATACCATTGTAAAGACTGGGCCTGCGGTTATGTACGCTATGCTTGCAACAGCCATCGGTTTCTTTGCAATGTTTGTCTCTTCTGTTCCTATGATCAGAGGATTCGGGCTCATCAGCATCATCGGAGTAGTCACCTGTTACCTGACCTCGCTGATCGGAATTCCTACTGCTGCATTATACCTGAATTACAAAGCAAAAGGGGTGGGAAAATCTAAGCAATCAGAATTTATTGACAAAGGACTTTCAAATATTGCAGTTACCATGGCAAAAAATCCCGTGGTTGTTCTCCTCGTCGTTCTTCTCGTAGCATTCGTAGGCATCCAGTTTGACTCACAAATTAATGTCAACACAAATGAGAACTCATTTGTCCCTTCAGATATGCCTGCAAAGGTAACAATGAATAAAGTATCAAGGACGATGGGATCGAC
>NZ_JAJRBM010000211.1 GCF_028679455.1 Methanospirillum sp.
CACATTCGTATCTCTTCTCCCTGACTATCGGCCAGAGTGTACATGTCCATCGGTAATTTCCGATGGTTTCAAAGTCATGCTGAATACACGGGATATACGGGATGAGTTTGGTATCGATAAATATTGTTGAAGACAACAGATCTTCCACACCTACGTATCGTCCATCCTGCTGGTAGTAGGGGCATCTCATCCCGGAAATATGCCCATTCTTACAATAGACAACGTTTTGCCGACCTATGCTCGACGGGCATGGAATTGTTTTCATTTTTTCTCCTGTACCGGATAACCGGTCTCCGTCAGATCATGATGAATCAATCATGTATCGCGACGGATTGTTGTGTTCTGTTACTCATACCTGTTGGAATCAAAGCGGTAAATATTAATAGAATGTGGCAAATTCTTCCGCCTCATCGAAGACTGCCATACTGTATCTGATAGTCTCGGGTGTAAATTCCGTTAATTATCTGGATATATCGAAAAAAAGAAATGGGGAGTGTTTATTGTATTCAACAGGATCCTGTCTTTTCGAAATTCATACCTATGTCTCCCAGGTATCCTTGAAGTCCTCGATGTAGAGATCTTTTGGTGTGTATTCTCCAGGTTTGATGTCGCCGTCTGCAACCATTGCATCTATCCATTTTTGTAAGACTTTATCTTCTATAACTCCTGAATCACTGTAGTAATGGGTAGTTGACTTGTCAAGTCCGATCCTTTTTGCGGTGATAACTGCTGACTCTTCCGGATGAGCGTTTGACCATCTTTCTGCCTCCTTATACGCATTGATGAATTTACGGACGGAATCCGGATTCTTCTTGATGAAATCCTCGGTGAAGTACAGGAGAGTGATCCCGGCTTCTTTTCCGAATACTTCTCTGCTGGTGGCTATCGGCCTGACTCCGCCATGCTGTTCGGCTGCTGTGAAGAATGGCGGATGTGGAACTATTACATCAACTTCTCCCTGTCTGAGGGCCTGCTCCTGTTGGGGATCCGGAATAATCACATATTCGAAGTCATCTTTTGTCAGGTTGTTCTTTCTGAACCAGTAGTTGTTCTCAAGATCTGCACAAATTCCCAGTGCTCCGACTGCAATCTTTGGTTTTTTTCCGTCCTTTACCAGATCCTGGATGGTATAATACGGGCTGGTATTCAGAACAAGCCAATGCATATGTTCTTTTTCAATGTTCTCAATTCCTTCTCCTTCAGGCTCGTCTCCTCCTGCTACTACTCCTTTTACCTTAGCACTGCTCTTCAGCAGATTGATGATCGTATTCGGATGCGCATCAGCAACATCAGTCTGTCCGCTGATAAGAGCGGCTGGCTGAAGAGACCAGTCAAGAGCACCCTGATCAACAAAATTAATGCCGCCGTTTAAGAAGAAACCTTTCTCTTCACCAACAAACCAGGGAGTTCCCGCACAATCCTTGTTTACATTCGCACGGATGGTAACGAGGCTACTGGTATTTGTCTGCGATACACCGGAGGAGGAATTTTGTCCTTCAGGTAATTTCTCCTGGTTAGTTACTTCATTCTTCTTTTCTTCCGAGGAAGACTGATTAACACACCCGGTCGTGAACACCAGGATAACTGCGATTATAACGAATAATATCACAGCGATTGTTTTTACATTCTTACGATTCATATGATACTCCATGAGGATTAATGGAAAACTGGTGAGTTTCCATCTTCGAAGACATCAGATAATCCATGTCATTCTCCCATGTATTGCGTACATACGGAAATAAAATTAAGACAATTGGTAAAAATGGAGCATTTATATTCAATAATATACAATTCGCGGCAAATGATGGTGAATAATAATAATTCTTTTAATTTTTGCCAATCTCATATTCATTGGGCTTGGGGTAATTAGTTTCTGATACGAAAGATCAGAAATCCTGTTTCTTCTCAAGGTTCTCTATTATAAGAGTGATAACGCATTATCAAGATCTTTACAGAGATCCTCAGGCTCTTCAAGGCCGACAGAAAGTCTGAAGATCCCATCTCCGGCATATTCTTCAAATGATCGCTTTTGTTCGTCGTCCAGCCAGAATGAGGTTCTCAATAATTCCTGAGTAGGGAGGTAGAATATCAGGGATCGATGATGACCGAGTGAAACAGCATAATGTATAATCTTCAGATGTTTTGAGAAGATTTTTGCGCAGGTTTGCCCATCATCTACCTGAAATGTAATCATTCCTGAGAAATTTTTCATCTGCCTGACTGCAAGATCATGTTGGGGATGTGAAGGGAGTCCCGGATAGATCACTCGCTTGATTTTAGAGTGTTCTTCGAGGAAACGTGCAACAATAAAAGCTCCCTCTTCATGAGCCTTCATCCGGATAGGCAAGGTAGCTAATCCACGCATGATGAGCCAGGCATTAAATGGACTGA
The DNA here is from genome assembly GCF_028679455.1 of Methanospirillum sp. Lineage (GTDB taxonomy): Archaea > Halobacteriota > Methanomicrobia > Methanomicrobiales > Methanospirillaceae > Methanospirillum. The sequence continues at coordinate 2,392 of NZ_JAJRBM010000211.1, forward strand.
TTATTCCTCCGGTTCTGATAGCAATATTCTTCCGGATTAAAGCAATATCGCTTTTTTTTCCAAGGACTGCTCCCCCTATTGCATCACCATGTCCTCCCAGATATTTCGTCAGGGAATGTATCACATAATCTGCTCCGAGAGAGAGCGGGCGAACTGCAACCGGTGTAGCAAAGGTTGCATCCACTGCAAAGGGAATATTCCTCTCATATGAAATTGTTGCTACTGCTTCAATGTCTGTAAGACGGAGAATCGGATTAGCCGGATTTTCTGCATAAATAAGGCGTGTATTATCCTTAATCTTTCCCCTGAGATTCTCAATGTTTGAAAGATCTACCCGGGTCACTTCAATTCCCAGGTTCGGAAGAAGATTATGTGATAATTCTGCAGTTGCCGCATACGAGATATCGCTGATTATCAGATGGTCTCCTGCTTTTAATGTATGTAAAAATAATGCAGTAACTGCAGCCATTCCGCTTGCGAAAGCAATTCCTGCCTCAGCACCTTCAAGTGCTGCCAGTTTGTCCTCTAACTGGGTGACTGTCGGGTTTCCCCACCTTGAGTAAAAAAATGGTGTGTCATCCCCAAAATCTTCAGCAGAGAAGGAAGCATCAGCATCTGCTAAAAAAGTCGTCGACATTACGATATTGGGCGCTGATGCATGGGTGGTTTTATCCGGTTCTTCTCCGGCATGTATTGCCAGAGTTCTCATATTCTCTGATTTTATCCTGGTTTCAGTCATGATATCACAGAAAGCAAACCGCACTTGAAATTCGTCAAACTGATGCAGATATGGTTACTGATTATCGTAAATGGGGTATTTACAGATTATGACAGGTAATGTATCATACCTTCTATCCATATTGAGTCCAAGTGGGTAATACCATGATTTAAACGGCAATAATTGCCTTAAAATTTTAAACTCTCTCATTCTGTTGCCGCTTTCTTCGGGGATTAATACTGTGTACACAGATATATGATCGTTAATCATCCAAGTGGTGTTGATTGATATGTTTATGGGAAAAATAGGTATTAAAATCGCTGTCATCTGTTTATTCTGTCTGACAGCGGTATGTCTTGTTTCAGCTACTGATTATGTTGATCCGGTCTGTAATATGAGTGGAAAGATTGATGCAAACACCAGTTTTGCCTCGTTTAATCATACGATCTATTATTTCTGCTCTCCTATGTGCAAAGAGGAGTTTGAGAAAAATCCTGAGAAATTCCTGGATATTGACAAGAATACCACAGCAGTTGATCCGGTATGTAAAATGAACGTGGACATTGCAACCGCAAATGTGACCACAACCTTCGAGGGTACTACATACTATTTCTGCAAGACTATGTGTAAAGACCAGTTTGAGGCAGATCCGCTGAAATATATCGGAACGATCGATCCGGTGTGCGGAATGAATGTAGATGCTGATACCTCAGTATCCTCGGATTACAACGGCAGCACCTATTATTTCTGCAGTGAAGCATGTAAACAGGCATTTGATGCAGATCCAGATAAGTACCTGAAATGACTTTTTATTCCTCACCTTTTGCCCTTTTTTCATCACTTGTATTATCATCATACGTCTTTTTCGTACGACAATTTTGCCGCTAATTGTCCAGTTACTGAGAGATAGTACCAATTATTGCGGATTTATCGATCTTCATATCATTTCTTCCTCATATTATGTAGAAACATGAATTTTTGAGGAGAACATGATAAAAATAGAAGCAGTGAATGTAAAAAAATCGTTCATATCCCGGGGGGGGATCAGAAAGGCCAGTAATGGAGGTCCGGTTGAGACTCTGGCTGTCGGTGGTGTGAACCTTAAGATAGAAAAAGGTGAATTTCACGTTATCCTAGGCCCTAGCGGTTGCGGAAAGTCATCATTCCTCGATCTGATATCCGGACTTACTCTTCCGACAGAAGGTACTATTTTTATCGATGGAAAAGCGATAGAAGGACCCGGCCCTGACAGGGCTGTCGTATTCCAGCAGTATGCTCTCCTCCCCTGGAGGACGGCTTTGGGAAATATAGAGTTTGCCCTTGAAAATCAATATCCTGATAAAAAAAAGAGAGAAGAGATCGGGAAAAAATTCATCTCCCTGGTTGGGCTTCGGGGATTTGAAGATCATTATCCTCACGAGCTGAGTGGAGGAATGAAGCAACGGGTTTCCATTGCACGGGCACTGGCATTACATCCTGATATTCTGCTTATGGATGAACCATTTGCAGCAGTTGATGCACAGACCCGGGAAACCCTCCAGAGAGATCTCCTCAGAATAGCAACAGATACGGAGAAGACCATAGTTTTTATCACCCACAGTATCGATGAAGCGGTATTCCTCGCAGACAGAGTATCAGTCATGACTGCCCGTCCCGGGATCATCAAGAGTACTGTTGATGTACTGATCTCACGGCACGAACGACTTAATGGAGATATTAAAGTGGATGAACGGTATATTCAGATTCGTCATCAGTTATGGAAATTGTTGAAGGAAGAAGTAGTCCGTGCGCAGTCTGAATCTGAACGTTCTCCTGCAAATTTATTACGATCTGATTATGTTGCAGCAGCGGAGGTGGGATTATGAGTTCAGTTGCTGACGTGACCTCAAAAAGAGGTTTCGCATCAGGTCATAGCGAAAGTATTGGTAACAGCCTGGCGATTATTTACATGGCTACTCCAATCATCGTGTTTCTGGCTATCTGGCAAGTTGGGCCGGTTATTGGACTTATCAATCCGGTAATTATCCCTACCCCCACCATGATAATAGCAAAATTAGTTTAAGTGACTGTTTCAGGTGAATTACTCGTAAATATCCTTGTAAGTCTTGGCAGAATCGCTATAGGATTTGGTGCCGCCCTCCTGGTAGCCCTCCCCCTGGGATTTCTCCTTGGAGGCTGGTTTAAAACCTTTGAGACTGCAGTAAGTCCTCTTCTCCAGATCTTAGGTCAGGCAAATCCGTTTACCCTTTTCCCGGTGTTTATTACCCTGCTCGGTATCGGAGAACTCTCCAAGATCAGTATCATCTTCTGGGTCTGCCAGTGGCCGGTTCTTTTTAATACGGTAAGCGGAATCAAGAATGTCGATCCTACTCTCGTGAAGATGGCACGTTCTATCGGTATAAAGAAGTTCCAGATGTTTACAAAGATTCTGATACCCGGCGCTCTGCCTGCGGTTTTTACCGGTATCAGGATGAGTGCCGTATTTGCCTTCTTCATGCTTATCGGAGCAGAGATGATTGGTGCCCATTCAGGTCTCGGGTACATGATTCTCCAGGCGCAGGCAACATTCCAGATGCCTAAAATGTGGGTGGGTATTGTGGTGGTCGCCTTTTTGGGAATCCTGATAAACTGGCTGATTCTTCAGATTGAGAACAGATTGTCGGGGTGGAGAGAAGAGATCGTGATCGGTTGAAACAACAGGTAAAGAGTGTATGTGTGCAGGTATAATACAAATCTCCTGGATTTTTTATAAATCCCGGGAATCTCCCTATAATATGGATATTATCCGCTCTCCATTCAATTCTCCTCCTAAAATGGTTAAACATTGTTATGGTATCTTCAACTGGTGATCCACCCAATCCTGAGGTTTATGAGATCCACAACGGAGTAATACGTTCTGAAAGGTACCGTGCGTGGGTTGATGAACAAAACACCGGCCACATAAAGATACTGAGGAGGATCAATTTTGTAACTCTCATTACGATTCTCCGCCAGATCACGATGATGCAAAGGGCAGGTGATCAGGCACCCGGAGGGATACGGATATACATCCCGGGATCTCTGCAGACAATTTATTCAGAGAATCTGCGTTCAGTCATTGAATTTACTGAATTTTGCTTTAATTTAAAAATAGCCGTCATTACATCTGATGATGCAAAGGATCCATCATCCAGGATCTGACAAATATTGCCGCGAATATTTCCTATTTGCATTACCCCGGTCATTAATTGCTTCTTTCTCTTTTTTTATTCGTCTTCATGCCTACCTATAGGCATACAGGAGGTTTTATGACAAAAACCAAAAATATTGCCATCTACGGAAAAGGCGGTATTGGAAAATCAACCACGACATCTAATATCAGTGCAGCTCTTGCTGATATGGGAAAACGTGTTATTCAGATCG
>NZ_JAJRBM010000212.1 GCF_028679455.1 Methanospirillum sp.
CGATTTCTAAAAAGAGACTTTCTTCATCCGGAGTCTCGATAAATGCTTCAGGTACACAGACACCTATCATTCCATAGAGTGTCTCTTCGTAGGAAAGACGGGTGATCATTACTCCGGATCTACGTTGGGATGGAGTAACATTCTCGTTAAATTTTTTTAATTCTAGTGAATGAGTGACAATCTTCTGATCAGGTATATCCTCTACATTCATCCATGAAGTGATGATTTCCTGACTGATATTATCCCGGAACTCATCTCCTATGATATTATCTGATATTGCCTGATATTTTTCTCTCCCGGAATCAGAGTCAGCAATTATCCAGATCCCTGAATATCCATCTTCTCCTGTAAGTGATGAACAGATCCTATTCAGGAGGATCTCTCTCTTCGTCTCACCGGTAATAAGAAAGTTTACCATTCGCAGGGATTTCAATATCCGATTCAGATGTTTGATATGATCATGTGCTGCCTTTTCTTTTGTGATATCCTCAAAAGTGGTATAAACCTGATTTGGAGCATCACTTCCCGGGAGAAACCGGGGAACTGCATTCACCTTTATCCAACGGTTCAAATTATCCCGGGGATTGTAAATCCCCATGATCTGTGATCTTTTTTCTCCAGTCCGGAGAGCAACCATGGCAGGGCGTTCATCTTCAGGGAGTGGCGATCCGTCTTCACGAACTGTCTTCCATCGAGGATTCAAACAGGTCTTCCCTTGAATTTCTTCAATATTCAAACCCAGTATCCGTCCGGCAGAAGGATTGGCATCAATAACAGCTCCATTTTCATCCAGGTATACCACTCCCTCGATCATTGTTTCAAAAAGGGTTCGATAATGCTCTTCAGATATCCGAAGTTGTTCTTTGGATTCTATTTGAAGCGTTATATCATAGATTGCTCCTTGTATCATGAGCGTATCAGGTTCTAATCCTGAAAAGGAAGATGCAATCTCATGTACCCATCTGATATCCCCATTTTTATGATTGACGCGATATTGTTCTGAAAGTTTTTGAGCGGTTCCCGATCCAAGTGCTGATTTATTTGATAGATATTTTTGCCGATCAGCATGATGAACAATAGTCTCCCATAGGGGTGTTCCTGCAAGGAAGTCTTCGGAGTGGTACCCGCTTATCTCTTCTACCTGTCCATCAAAAATGAGAGGCTGGGAATTTCCAACCTGCAATAGATACCCAATTCCCTGAAGATTTTGCAGAAACATCCGGTATTTCTCTTCATTAAACCTGGCCGACGCTTTACGTTCTTCTGATTCAACAACTTTACTTTGAAGTTTTCGTCCGAGCGTATCCGCATATGAAGTGTAATACGAAAGATCATCAGGGGGTTTCTTTCCCTCGGATCCCGTTATTTGCTGCCCTGCCTGATCCAGGACTGTATTGACGATTTGGATGAAATCTTCAGGTTCAATCGGTTTACTGATATACTCATCAGCACCGAGAGAAAGACCAAACTCCCGGTCCTTTTGCTCAGTATATGAGGCAGAATAAAAAATAAATGGGATTTTTTTGAGTTCAGGATCTTCTTTTATGGTTCGGCAGAGTTGAAACCCATCCATTCCCGGCATGAGAATGTCAGATATGAGTGCATCAACCCATTCAGTTTTTAGTATTTCAAGAACTTCCAGGCCATTTTCTGCTGATACTATCTGATATCCATTTCCCTCAAGCAATGCCTGAAGGAGATACCGATTTTCATACCGATCGTCAGCGATCAGAATCTTTTTGATCGCAATCTGCTGTTTATCTGATTTGTCTGCTGGGGGGTTGTCAGGTGGCATGTCAGATTCACCTTCAGATTTACATTATTAAGCCCGGATTTTTCTCGATTTGAATGATTTTTTATTCGGCTTAAGATATGAAAGACATGCTGATAATCCATCTTCCATAGATCCCAACCGATATCTCATGCAGTGAGTATTGACGGATTACCTAAAAAGGTTACGGACAGAATAATATTTCCATGCAAGGCTATCCAATGAAGAAATATAGGTTGGACAGCCGTTCAGGATCGAGATCTGGTTGCTGAAATCATGACGAGTGATTCCAGACAAAAATTCAGGCTTTTATTTATCAACCAGATTCCCGCTTCTACCTTTCTATGTTCCGTGATATCCTCAAAAGATACATAAATCTGGTTGATATATCATCTATTACACACTTACCTTGGTGAAATCTTTAAGCACATCAGGATGTGCGGAGTCATGAACTCCATAATATTCTTCTTCCCGATAATCTCTGTTGGGTATTATCAATTATCGCTGCCCGGAATCCCACATAGTTATCATTCTGATAATTAAGGGGCCGACCCCTTGTGAAATATTGAGAGTATGATGGGACAATAGAGTCTATCGGAAACATGCATAACCTGACATGCAATATTCTCATCATGACCGGGATAACGAGTCTGCCATATCCTCCTGATTCAGAAACCATACTTCCCATACCGAAAACCTATCCGGAACCACAACCTCAAAAGGGAGATGAAGAGATCAGACAGACCTCTATCTCTACGATAATTAATCTGGTGAGGAACAAGCCGAAAGTAAGGAATATCTGGAATCTCCTACATCAGGATTCAGAAATTAATGCTCATTGGGATTGTGCAAATTATATTACGGTAAAAAAACTCGGAATGAATGACCACGGCAGGGTTCATGCTATGGTTGCTACCGCATCAGCACTCAGGATTTTTGATCTTCTTGTAAGATCCGGAATAACTCCGGATCTCGTATCAGCAGGTATCGGTGATCTGGATGATGCTTACCTTGTTGTCCTCACCGCGGCATTATGTCACGATATCGGAAATCAGATCCACCGTGAAGACCATATAACACACAGCCTGATACTTGTCGCACCAATACTTGATCGGATTCTGCCACAGGTTTATGATGAATCAGTCAAAATTATCCAGGTCCGTGCATTCATTCTTTCATTAATCTATAGCCATCATGGTGATCCGAGACCTCTAACTATCGAAGCAGGAGCCGTATGTATCGGCGATGCAACCGATATGACCACCGGAAGAGCCAGGTCTGCATATGATCAGGGGAGGGTAACCATCCACACCATATCTGCACTCTCGATCGATCAGGTTTCTATTGATCAGGGAAAAGAGGTACCGGTTGAGATCACAATCCGAATGTCCAACTCCGCAGGACTCTTTCAAGTGCAGGAAATCCTTGGTCCGAAGATTGCGGCGGGCCCGATAACCCAATACATCGAGGTAAAGATTCGATTCACCGATGAATCTAGCGGGGTGGAAAAACAGATACTCAGCGGGATGAAACTCGGGAATGGTGTCGGTATTGAAGAGTTCTATGACCGGGATTAATCCAATTCAGGAACAAAAGATTATCCGTACCAAGCCTCCATACACAATTCCTGATTACTGATATTATTAGTTTGCTCCGGAACAACCAAAATATTCCTATTGAGTTCAGGTATTATTGAGTGTAAAGCATGATTATGTAAAGTTTACAGGCAATTAAAAAAAGTCAGAAAAAAAGGATTACTTTATGATAGTGATAAATCCTTCTTCAGTTATGATCTTCTGCCCTTCTGCAGTCTCCAGGAATGCAATGAATTTTGCTGCATCACCGGTTGGCTGCCCTTTTGTCAGAAGGTGCAAAGGCCGTGAGAGTGGATATGTACCTTTCTTTACCGTTTCAATGCTTGGCACTGTCAGCGTTCCATTGACAGAGATAGGAACCGCATGAATGGTCTGGTCTATATACCCGAGTCCGACATACCCGATTGCATTCGGAGTCTGCTCTATTGTCTGTTTAACGGCCCCATTTGAATTCTTCTCAAGCTGGGTTTTGACAAAATCCGCCTTTTTCATGACATCGGTGGACATATAATCTCTGGTCCCTGATGCACTATCTCGACCGACAACCACGATTGGAGCATCTTTTCCACCAACATCCTTCCAATTGGTGATGTTTCCATCATAGATCTTCTTAATCTGATCCAGGGTCAGGGATGGAATCGGATTATCAGCATTGGTAATGAATACAAGACCATCTATCGCTATCTGATGAGGAATAAGGTCAGGATATTTTTTCAGTTCTTCTTCCTTAAGGTCCCGGGATGCCATACCGATCATTGCAGTTCCTTCACCAGCTGCCTGGACTCCTGCTCCTGTACCACCACCATTAACCTGTACATCAGTCTCTGGATGGGCACCCATATACTTCTCCGCAACTTTAGCAGCAATCGGGAGAACAGTAGTAGATCCCGCGATTGAGAGCACACCTTCAGCAGCACCCTTCACTGTTGCGGGAGTTGTTGTTTTATCAGTCTGGCTACCTGAATTTCCCGTGCATCCTGCCATCAGAGTTGTGCAAAGGAGAAGCCCAATTAGGATAACACCAAAGGTTACCGTCCTAGTACGTTTCATGATACACTCGCTTGGTTCACTTGTATCTGCCGGTTATGAATATGGTAATTCTCCCCATACATCATAGAGGGAATAGAGAGATCAATTGATCTCTGCGATCCCTATAGCAATATTGAGATGGAAACGAGAAGTGTATCAGACCGTGAAGCGACTAATCCCGGAGTGAATACTTCCGGCCATATCTGCAACCGTTTCAATATGCCAGGAGATCTGTTCGACTGAACGGCAGGATTCGTTACATGCATCTGCAGAGGCATGAGCATCAGCAGCGGTCTCATCCATCAGATCTCCGATAAGTCTCGCCCGTTGATCCAGACTTTGAATCATCCGTTCCTGTTCAGCTGCAACGCCGACTGCTTCCCGACTCATTGCTGCAATTTTTTTAATCTCCAGGGTCATTCCTTCAAAAAGACTGATCATCTCTTTTACTGCAAGACTACGTGAGTCCACTTCAACGCGTGCTCCGGCAACTGCATCCCTCACCTCTTCAAACGCTTTGTTTAGTGATATGAGCGTGTCTGAAATACCAAGTAATGCTGCTTTTGAATCCTGAGCAAGATGTTTCACTTCTGAAGCAACGACAGCAAATCCTTTCCCATATACCCCGGCATGTGCAGCCTCTATCGCAGCATTAATAGCTAGAAGGTTGGTCTGATTCGTGATCTCAGTCACTACCCTGATGATCTTTCCGACCTGGATAATTTCTTCCTGAATCCGGGTTATCCCGGATGCAATCTGGCTTGTTGAGCAGGATATTGCATCCATTCCTTCTCTGCTTCGATCTGCAAGATCTCTCCCCTGCAGTGAGAGATTATCAGTCTTTGCAGAGATTTCAGCCACTGATTCAGAACGGGTGGTCATCTCCCGAAGTGAGTTCA
>NZ_JAJRBM010000213.1 GCF_028679455.1 Methanospirillum sp.
CTCCAAGTGGGATTTCCCCAAAGATATGCAGACCCTCCGGAATCTGGGTATTATAGATCCGGGTAAGGGATTCATGAGCTATGGTAATGAGGTCATTCATCCCTTCCCCATGTTCTTTGATCTGCTCGATGTCGATCTCTTTCTCCATCTTGTTCCTGGCGATGAGGTCGATGATTACATGTTCAAGAGCATGAGCCCTAGCCGGATCTGACGTCACAATTCTTTGATATTCATCCAGCCGGTCTGCAAGTTCGGCAAGATCACCATATAGTCCGCTCTCGGTCATCAGTGACTGCATATGTCCGATGAGCGTTGATGGTGTTCTTCTTTTTGCAATAGTGCCTTCCGGCGGATTGTCTGTATTGTAAATGTAGATCAGGGGTACATCTCCCAGAACTGCTGCCGGAAGGCATGATGAAGAAAGTGTTACCGACTTGCCAGGAAGAAATTCAAGTGTTCCATGAGTCCCGACATGTACCAGGACATCGGCGTTCCAGATCTCTGTCAGGTACCGGTAGGTTGCAAGGTAATGATACGGCGGAGGGATTTGTGGATCATGCAGAATTTTACATACCTGACCGTCACATCTGGCACCCACACAGCCTCGTTTGGGTTGTGTACAGACAACCGCATTTCCATATCTAACGCCGGTGATAACCAAAGATCCTTCATACACCATCCCCGGGGGCACTCCGTCTTTCATCTCTCCGGGAGGGTCTCCCCAGGTTTCCCTGAGCTGGGTGATGAGGCTCTCAGGGAGTTCATCAAACCATCGAAGATATAGATCAGGTCCGACCAGATCGAGTGCTCCCCCCTTTGCAACGATCTCCTGGACTGATGTCCACCTGAACTCGGAAAGGGCTTTTTTATCCAGTATGGTATTTATGAGGTCTTTACCGTTTTCAGGAGCAGTAACGGCATATCCATTCTTTTTAAGCATCTGCAGGATCCGGGCGACAGACTCGAGAGAGTCAAGATGGGCTGCAGTTCCTACGGTTGCTTCTATTGAGGAGCATGGTGCATTGTTCAGGATAAATGCAATTTTTCTTTCCTCTGGTTTTTTGTGTTTCAGTCTGACCCAGCGTGATGCCAGGTTTCCTAGTGCCATTATCCGTTCCTCAATGGGATCATGCCATTCCACGTCGCCACCAGCTGGTTCATCGGGCGATCGGGTCCCGATCGGGATCATAGAGGTCATTCCCATGAACTCAGGAATGACGATTGCCCAACCGGCTTCAGATGGAGTGAGTCCGGCACTACTGGTGATCCAATCTTCATAAGTCCGATTGTAAATGATGACCGGATGGATGATGGGAACGTTCAGAACACGGAGGTTTATCACCGTTTCACGGATGTTGCGGGAGAGGGTGACTGACTGCAGATTGATGAGGAGATCAATCCGACCGGTAAAGTAAGAATTAATAACTTTATCTCCCGGCCGAGCACCCAAATCTGCGTCGCCGGTTCCAATACAGAAGACAGCAATTACATCGTGTTCTTGTTCGAGTCTACGGATTACAGCGTCAATAACTTTCAGATCACAGTTGACCCAGTACAAACGGTAAAAAAGTATTCCAACAATAGAGTCATGCTTTCTCCCCCGCCATTGGAGATATTCATTAGGATCAGAGAAAATCCGGGCACTATCCGGGTGGTAAATACCATCCCATGCATTGGGCTGCGGCTCCTGAAAAACAATTGATTCGTGGAAGAGTTCGGCACGCAGGTATTTTACCATCTCACCGATGTTCATCTCTCCGCCATAGATATAATAGGCAGAAGCAGTAGCAGCAACTTTTGTCTGGACGGTTGATATTGACATGCCTTCCTGATCAAAACCGATTGGGACAACCGGAATACCCGTTGGTATCTGGGGGATGATATCATCCCAGACTGGATCAGGTGATGGGTGGATAAGGATCAGATCTGCATCTTTAATATCCCGAATTGCCTTCTGAAGTTCTTCCTCTTCTCGAACTGCAGTACTGGTATAGAAAGCATAGATTATCTCCTGCATATCACATACCCTTTTGAGGAGCGGTAATTCTCCGCCCCATACAATGCCGGTTATCTTCATGTTAGAATCCTCTTGATGCCCGTATCGGGACAATATGTGGTATTCCTCCGTCAGTGCTCATATGTGCATCCACCTGGTACACGGTTTTGATATGATCAGGGGTGAGGATTTCAGATGGTAACCCGTCCCCGATAATCCGATGATTATGGATGATCAGTACCCTGCTGCAGTACCGCATGGCAAGGGTAAGATCATGAACTGCCATTACTGCCGCAATTCCCTGTTCACGAATGATTGATGAAATGATCTCCATAACTTCGAGTTGATGATAGAGATCCAAGTTAGCGGTTGGCTCATCCAAAAGAAGGATTGAAGGGTCCTGAGCAATAGCACGGGCAATGAGTGCTTTCTGTCGCTCTCCACCGCTGATTTCAAACACATCCCTTGAAGCAAATGGCAGCAGCCCGAATCGGGATATTATTTCCTGAACGATTTGAAGATCATGGGAAGAGACTCCCCAGGTGATATATGGTTTTCTTCCCATGAGGACTGCTTCAAAGACCGTTTTAGATATCCTACCCTGTATTGACTGGGGAACATATCCAATGATCCGAGCACGACTCCTCGCCTCTATCTCATTCAGATTCTTCCCATCTATTGAGACTTTTCCTTCGGGTTTGAGGATATGGCCCAGGCATTTGAGAAGTGTGGTCTTTCCTGAACCATTTTTCCCACATAGGCCGATAAACTCTCCCGGTCTGACCTCAAATGAGATATCCTGTATTATCGGAGTCTGGTGGTAGGTGTATGCAACTTTCTCTGCACTCAGTATTACCAATATTCCCGCCTCACTTTCATGAACAGGTACCCGAAAAACGGAATTCCGATAAATGCGGTCATGATTCCGACTGGGATGATCTGATCCGGTATCAGACTTCTTGAGAGGATGTCAGCACTGGTGAGAAGCATTGCCCCGATCAGTCCTGATATCGGGATCAGATACCGCATATCTGCTCCGATAAGCATCCGGGAGATGTGGGGGGCGACAAGTCCGATAAAGCCGATGGTTCCGGTAAAACAGATGATTCCTGCGGTGATGACAGACACTATCATCATGCAGGTTCCACGTGTCCGGTCAGCAAGAACCCCAAGTCCTTTTGCTATCTCATCTCCTTCTGAGAGGGCATTGATGTCCCAGGATCGCCAGAGGAGATAGGGGATCGTCAGAAGGAGAATGGCAACTACTGCTTCGGTCTTTTCCCAACTTGTACGCGTCAGACTCCCGAATGTCCAGAACACGATCTCCTGGTTATGTTCTGCTGACGCAAAGAACTGTAAGAATGAGGTCATGGCTGAGAAAAGGTACATAATCAGAATTCCTGCAAGAACCATCGTCTCGGCGGTCATACCCCGGCGTTTTGCCATGAGGTATATCCCGAAGGTGGCCAGAAGGGTGAATATGAAAGCATTGGTTACGATGAAACCTTCTGTCCAGAGTCCGATTCCGGTACCGAATATGATGGCTATAGATGCCCCGAATGCAGCTGCAGATGATATTCCCAGGGTGAACGGACTTGCAAGAGGGTTGCGCAGTATTCCCTGCATCACGGCACCACAAACGGCAAGACCGAAACCTGCACAAGCTCCAAAGATAACCCTGTGAAGCCTGATTCCAAATACGATAGCGTTTTCAAAAGAATCACTTCTATTTCCCAGTAGTCTGTTAACAATCGTGAGTGCAACTTCAGGTGGTGTCAGGCCGGCAGACCCGATGGTCACTGATATGCACAGGAGAACGAAGAGAAGTCCTGTAAGAACTACACCAAACAGGATTCGCTTTCCCTGTGACTGAAGATAAAGAGTGATCAGTGAATCAGCAGGTTGCATTTCCATAGACAAAACCACCCCTGATAGCGGGATCAAATGCGAGATGTTGGAATCGGTTCAGGTACTCCTGGTGAGTCTTTAAAGGATCGCAATCAGCAAAAAGGTCTGGATAAAACCATTTTGCAAGATACTGCATCCCGATGAAATGGGAGGCTGAACCGAGAATATCACTTTGGATGATGTACACCTTATTTTGCTGAACTGCGGGGAGCGTCCTCCATCCGGTCCGGTTTACCAGTACATCATGTACCGGAATGAGGGCTGAATTGTCAGGGTCATTGTAGCCACCCACATTCGCTTCTCCCGCCCCCACCTGTTTAATGATAATATCAGGGGCAAGTCTGAGTACTGCTTCAGGATCAACTGCAGGGTATGGCGTCGATGAATCAGCAAAGATGTTTCTTCCTCCTGAAAAGACCACCTTCTCGTGGTAACCCGATCCTGGAGCTGCAGATTTATAGGCGTTCCAACTCTCAAAGTAGACAGTCTTCCGTTCCATTTCCGGGATGGATGCAACCCGGTTCCTGATTGAATTCATCACCGGTTCATAGAATGAAAGAAATTCCTCTGCCTCCTGGTTTTTCCCCAAAATTTTCCCGATTATCCTCGCTTCAGCAGGATATACTTCAGGTCTGAAGAGATCGAACCGCAGGACCCTAATCGATGGATCAAGATTATGGACTTGGTCTTCGATAGTCTTCACGGCATCCTGGCTGATGGTTGCATAGATAAAGATTGTATCAGGGTGTAATGCCAGGAGCGATTCGATGTTTGGTGACCAGACGGTTCCTACATCAGGAGTATTCTGAAACTCCGGGAAGAATGTCTGCTCATCGTGGGCATTCTGTGGTACTCCAATTATCAGGTTTGATGCATTCAAAGAACGCAGGGTCTCAAGGGTACTGCCATCGTATGCTATGAGACGGCGGACTGGTTTATCCAAAATTGTAGTCCGATTTGCAGTATCGGTGATCATGAGGGGAGTTCCATTCCAATACCGGTACATAAATGCTGCATCCATGACCTCCGGTGAGACTGATTCTCCGGTTTCAAGATCTGCCAGGATGGCTGAACTCAACTCACCAGTGCTGATCCGATCATCGCCATTGGAATCTCCTGTAATATCTGGACAAACCGGGAGGATTGTGATGAGAAACAGAATTGCAATGATTACCGGTTTTTTCATGATTGCCTCCAGGAAAGAATCATCACTCCACAAACAAGCGAGAACAGGATTGATACGGGAAAAAATCCTGCACTCTGTGGATTTTTCCGGTTACTTGTGGCTGAATCATGAACATCCGTGCTTTTTTCTACAACTCTGATTGAACCCTCCTGTAATGAGACCAATGGGAGGACGATCTCTTCTCCAGTGAGGTAGTTCGTGTATGATCCGGTTAGTATCCCTGAAGAACCAGTGATGCGGAAAGAAAGTTCTCCTCCGTCAGGGATTGCAAAATAAAGAGAGTCAGCAGACTGGCTAACCTGGATGCCAGGAAGGCTCGATGACAGATATGAGAACCCCTGTGGTAGTTGCATCGATACTCCGGCCGGAGTTGTTAATCCGTTGAGACTGTACTGGTAATCCCATTGACTTACGTTGACGCTAGTAGTAACATTCGGAATCAGCGGATTTGATTCGGCGAATGACATGGAGGATATCAGAATAAAAATAATAAGGTAACTATTCAGGAATGCTGAGAACAGGTTGACATTGACATCGTATCCTGCCCATAAGTTCTGATATTATCCTTCCCTGGAATCCAAGGATTATTCTCAAAAGCGGAGGTAATAGC
>NZ_JAJRBM010000214.1 GCF_028679455.1 Methanospirillum sp.
ACAAAAAAGAGGCTATACTCATATGATGAAGCGAGCATTGATAATGACATGTCTGCTTCTTGCAGTTATGCTCATTTGTGGTGGGGCATCTGCAGAGAAGGTAAAGGACCTTACTGATGCCAAGCATGCTAGTGACCGTCTCCTGATTGCAACAACAACCAGTCTGGATGCCACCGGAGTACTTGATGAACTCTCCAAGAAATTTGCAGAGGAGAACAATGTCAGTGTCGAGTGGATAGCGGTCGGAACCGGACAAGCTATTGGATATGGGCAAACCGGTGATGTTGATGTGGTAATGGTCCATGATCGGGCTGCAGAAGACAAATTCCTTGACGCAGGAAATGGTCTTGATCGTCGTGTCTTTGCATCCAACTACTTTATGATTGGCGGCCCTGAATCAGACCCGGCAAAGATCGCTGGAAAGACCGCTAGTGAAGCTTTTAAGGCGATATCAGAGGCTGGAAATACCGATACCAAAGTAGTCTTTGTCTCCCGTGGTGACGGTTCAGGGACTCACTCCCGTGAGAAACTCATCTGGAAATCTGCTGGATTAGACTACACCGTAGTGAACAAATCTCCCTGGTATATCGATGCAGCAGCTGGAATGGGACAAACTATCACCATGGCAAACGAGAAGGATGGGTACACGCTCGCTGACGCTTCAACCTGGAACTCAATGCAGAGCAACATTACTCTTGTTCCCCTCGTAACCGATGGTAAAGATCTCCTGAATATCTACGCAGTTATCAGAGTCAACCCGGACAAGTTCCCGAACGCAGGGATCAATGTTGATGCAGGAAAGAAATGGGAGAACTTCCTCATCAGTGATGATACACAGAAATTAATTGCTGATTTCGGCACTGAAAAGTATGGAAAGCCTCTCTTTGTTCCAGCAAAGGGCGATGCAGCAAATCTGAATGTAACCGAAGCAGAGATCTCAAGCCCGGTAGAGTAATTTTATTACCGGCACTCACCCTCTATTTTCCACTGATGGATAATTTAATCTCCGCAATTGGTACTGCGTTCAACCTGCTATCCACCTTTGATCCTGAGGTCATCGAGATTACGACCCGTACCCTTGAGATCACGTTCACATCTGTACTGATCTGTACTATCGTTGCACTTCCCCTTGGAACTCTGATCAACTTCAGTACATTCAGGGGAAAAAAGACCCTTATCAGTCTGATTCAGACACTATATGCACTTCCGACAGTCATCGTCGGACTTGTCTGTTATATGCTCCTCTCCAGGACCGGTCCGCTCGGATTTCTCGGATTTCTCTTCACGCCCAGTGGTATGATATTTGGCCAGACCATTTTGGTCATTCCCATCATGACCGGACTTACTATCGCTGCTCTGCAGGGTATCAATCCCACCATCACTGATACTATCCGGTCCCTGGGGGCGAACCGTCTGCAGTTCCTCCTGAGTCATCTTCGCGAGGCCAGATACGTGATTATGGCAGCTGTAGTCATCGGATTTTCCCGGGCCATATCAGAAGTCGGGGCAGCGATCATGATTGGAGGGAATATTAAGGGGCATACCCGGGTGCTTACCACGGCAATTTCTCTACAGACCTCGATGGGTAACTTCGAACTTTCTCTTGCCCTTGGAATTATTCTCCTGGGAATCGCTCTCATCATCAACATTATGATGGGATATCTTCAGCAGCGGTGAATCATGATCAGACTGGACGCCATATCAAAAGCATTTGGGGAGAAACTGGTCCTTGATAAGGTCTCGGCAGAGATACCCAGAGGGAAGATATTCACCATCATCGGGCCGTCAGGTCAGGGGAAGACAACCCTGCTCAGGCTCATCAATCTCCTGGATACTCCAACTCGTGGTATGATCTACTTTGATGGCAAATCCCTCCATGAACAGAGTCAGGATGTAACTGCGTTACGACGAAGGATGGGCATGGTCTTTCAGACCCCGATTGCCTTTAAGGATACTGTATTTGCGAATATTGCGGTAGGACTCCGGTACCGGGGGATTGCCAGAGATGAGATTGAAAAACGGGTGTACCAGAAACTTGATGAGATCGGGCTTTCAGGATATGAGAACCGGAAGGCAGGAACCTTGTCCGGCGGGGAGATGCAACGGGTCTCCCTTGCCCGGGTGATGGTTACCGAGCCTGATCTCCTGCTGCTTGATGAACCGACTGCAAATCTCGATCCCCTTTCCACCTCAAAGATCGAGGAACTCATCAGGTATTATAATCGCAAACAGGGGACAACGGTCATCATGTCCTCACATGATCTCTTTCAGGGACAACGGATGGCAGATATGATTGCAGTGATGATGGGAGGACGGTTTATCCAGACTGATGAGACGGTGAAGGTTTTTTCAGAACCCTGTTCGGCAGATGTTGCCAGATTCATCGGTATTCAGAATGTTCTTTCAGGCCATGTGACCGGGAGAGAAGACGGGATGATGCGGGTGGATCTGGGAGGGGTGACGGTGCTTGCCATGAATACCCTTCCAGACGACCGGGTGATCGTGGCGATTCGGCCTGAAGACATTACCCTCTATAACGAACCTGATGGAAAGATGAGCGCGAGAAATGTAATCTCCGGCACGATAACCGGAATCAGGCCGTATGGGATCATCAGTCATGTGATGGTTGCCTGTGGGCAGATTGTTCTCGCTGTTCAGGTGACCTGGCAGGCAGTGAGGGATATGAGTCTCACTCCTGGGCAGGAAGTCATCCTCTCCTTTAAAGCTCCCTCAGTCCATGTGATGCCAGATGACGAATCATCCTCAGGTCAGTTCTGATCCCGTCCCTCTCCCATTGCTATCAGGCAGTGATATTGCGGGATCAGTCAGTAATTTTGGGACTGTTCTTCCGCTTTTTTTTGCCGTTTCCCTGACCTCAGGGATGTCGCTTTCTCTGATGCTGCTTCTGTGCGGGTGTTGGTACATCCTCACCGGAATAATCTACCGGATTCCCCTCTCGGTAGAACCTTTGAAAGCGGTTGCGGCTATCTCTATTGCCGGCAATCTCTCTCCTGAATTGATAGCAGCATCAGGGATTCTTACTGGTCTTCTCTTTGTGATTCTGGGGATGGCCGGAGGCATGAACTGGATGCAGGAACGTATCCCTTCTCCGGTAATAAAGGGGATACAACTTGGTCTCGGTCTGTTACTGTTGAAGAGTGCGGTCCTTGATTTCGGTATTTTTGATCCTTTCTTCTTTGTGATCTGTATTGGAGTTATCATTCTATTTGCAATGATACGACTCAGGCGGGATGTTCCTGATCTCTCAGCTCTCGCAATTCTTGCCATTGGAGTGGGGGTAATTCTCCATACTCATGGGATGCCGTTATGCAGGCTTCCCACTCTCCCCATTGTGACAATTCCAGGATTGTCTTATTTTATGATAGCCGGTCCGGATCTCGTTCTTCCCCAGATTCCCCTGACGATAGCAAACTCAATCCTGGCAACCTCTCTCCTCGCCTCAGAACTATATCATCATCCGGTATCACCTGACCGATTGAGTATTACTGTCGGTGCAATGAGTCTCTCTACCTCTATACTCGGAGGCTTTCCTTTGTGCCATGGAGCAGGCGGAGTTGCGGCTCATTATCGGTTTGGAGCACGACATGGTTCCTCTCTGGTTCTCGGCGGATTAATTCTCATCGGAGCCGCTACCCTGCTAACCGACCCGATAATCCTTTCAAGCATTCCTAAAGGAGTATTTGGAGCACTCCTGTTAGCAGTAGCAATTGAACTCATAAACCGGGGGAGGAAATCAGACAACCTTCTTTTGTCAGGTGCTATGGCAATTATCGCAGTACCCGCAGGAATGGCTGTTGCGTTTATCGCCGGCATTCTATTTTGTTTACTTCTGCTGATACCGGGCAGACGAAGAGAAAAGTGTTAAAGTTTGGGGAAAACCGTCTACGGTTTTAATTCCTATCGTGCCCAGATGAGAGTTCCTTCATTCTCGCCCATGACTGCACGGGTTATCATTCCTGGCTTATGCCCGTTTACGATCTGTACACATGGGAGATTTCCTGACTCAAGCATTATTTCAAGGAGTTTTCGTTCGAGAACGAGATCTTCCATATTCATCTCGATCAGTTCACTCGCGGTTATTTCAGGGATCAACACGACATCCTGGTTTTTCAGGGGATCTTTATCAAATAAACCGTCCACATTCTTCGCAAGGATACATCGTTTTGCTCCGAGCACTTCTGCTGCGAGGAATGCACCGGTATCGGTGCGGTGTGCTGGGATTCCGCCATTGCTCCGTTCAGACGGATGTTCATACAGGCCGTATGGCGGAGTTCCATGAGTGACCGGTAATGCCCCCATAGCCAGAAGCGTTGGGAGTTCAAGGAGATCGGTTGTGTGGATCCGTTTTGCTTTCCACGGTGCGAGGAGCGTTGCCATCATCAGTGCATTCTGTTCAGAGATCTTACTGGTCAGTTCAGAGAGAATCCCGGTTGGCATACCGAGATCAAGCCCGATATCCATGATATGCCTGACTCTTACGCCCCCTCCGGTGATCACCAGGATCTGATGATGTTCAGAGAGTGAACCAAGTTCATCAACAAGAGGGAGAACAACATCCCGGCCATAATCAATAATCCCATGCCCGCCGATCTTGATGACATTTAGTTCCGGGAGTATCCTGACCAATGGTCGTTCTTTATATTTTTCAAAGAGCTGATTTCTGACCAAGGTTTCTCCCTGTAGTTTGTTGGGAATATCATGTCGTTGTCTGTGCATAGGTCACCTGAGTAATATCTAAATAGTTGAGAGGACTATAGATAGATTATTAGATATCACCTGATATAACAGTTTGTTTATCAGTTGATTATCTTGAGGTGAATACCATGAAAATTTATGCACGAGAGCGTCAAAAGGTCGGAGAGGGTGTACGGCAACCAAAGTACCGCATTGTAGCAGTAACCGGTGGACAACTCCAGGTTGAAGCTACCCACTTCAGAAAGATGGAGATCGAAATAATTG
>NZ_JAJRBM010000215.1 GCF_028679455.1 Methanospirillum sp.
ACCGAGTTCTTCATCCGGCGAACCCCTTTTTATCTTAAAATAGGGATATTCTCCGGTGGCCGGATCTTCATGTACATCAATCGAATCTACGTGAATTGGCTTTCTGGTGATGATAATATCCCGGGCAAATTGTTCCAGGTCTGGTTCGGAACCTTCAACAACAATACCTACATCATATCCTTCCAGATTTTGTACATAGCCGGTAAGATGATGGATTCTTGCTATCTGTTCCACGATATCCCGGTAACTTACCCGTTGCACATACCCTTTCACCAGGATGGTGTACCGTATTGATTGGTTAGAAACTCCTGTTGAAGGTGTCATGAAATCTCAGTTTGTTATAGTGCAAAGCATAAAGTTTTAAATAATCGAAGTGAAACGAAGATTATTTCAGAACTTACTATTCATAAGCGCTTCATAGTATTACGCAAACGTTCTGGATTATTCCAGAACATTTTGTATTATACTATATATTGCTCTCTGATAGCAGATGAATATGAAGGCTGTCTTTAGTCAGACTGATCTTCTCACTTTCACATCGCTGACGTCATATACGATGATAATCAAATAACTCCCTGAGTTCATGGAAAATAAGTACGAGATATCCTCTTCCCTGCAATCACTACTCGATCATATTGAAGAATACCTCGGGACTTCTATCTCCCTTCAGAGGAAACAGGATGCTCCCAGAAAAGGAGTTCTTCTTGATCAGTACAGTTTCCAGGGTTCGCGGAATGTGATAGCATTCTCAAACCAGCAGATTGGTATGCTGAAAGATTTTGTTATCGCTCAAAATGCCATAAAGCTCCTTCTCAGAGGTGCTGCGGCAAAGAATAATGCGTATAAAGTGTTATCGTTTGATGCGAATTCCGCAACTTCCGGTATGGAACAGATCTATCTTGATGTATTAAAAGACGAAAAAACCCGTCATCTGGATTTTTGGATCAAG
This sequence comes from Methanospirillum sp., assembly GCF_028679455.1. Lineage (GTDB taxonomy): Archaea > Halobacteriota > Methanomicrobia > Methanomicrobiales > Methanospirillaceae > Methanospirillum. The sequence goes on from NZ_JAJRBM010000215.1 coordinate 950, forward strand.
AAAAAGTTAATGTTTTATCTCTACATGCTTTTTCACGAGTCCATTATCGATCTCCCCTGGAATCTGCTTGCGAATGTGGTTGTCGCCAAACTCTGTCCGGTGATGCGAAACGCGCAAGTCTACTATCTTATGAAGGAGAGCATGCGTGATATGCATGATCTGGTATCTTTCAAGGATTATATTCCCCGGCGGTATTTTGTCATGCATAACGGCATGTTCTTTGCCCGTGATCTCATGCTTGGCGAGGTCATGAGTGAAATGAAACTCAACCCGATGATAAATATCCCGGAACTGAAGAAGTTCAAGAATCTCAACCTGATGGAGATGCTTACCCACCGATGGCAGAAAAATCCCTGGTACCAGACGAAACTGGTCGGAGATGCGATGGTCAATATCCTGAAAGAACTCAAGGTTGCATCAAGCTGTGAACGTCCGCGTCCTGAAACCTATTTCCAGATATATCAATTTGGCGAGGAAATAACAAACCGGTGGATTCGGCTCATGCAAATAGAAAAATATTACTTCTGGGAATCTCCTGCACACCAGTCACAGGCACTCAAAAACCAGGACGAATTTGAGAAAGAAGCCAGAATGTCTATCTTTGGAGAAGTTTAACCTATAAGCAGAGTAGCCGTGTTAGACCGGATATTGGTATTCATCAGCAATCACCGGGGTACTATCGAAACCGGCAAGGTTTTGCTTATTGCATTGCTTGCCCTGGTTTCACTGTTCGCTTCCATCTATGTCCTCTGGGCAAGTCCCTGGACTGGTTTTCGGTTTATCTATGTTTTTATCCCCCACCTGTATCTCATCCCTATTATTCTTCTGGCACTCTGGTATCCCAAATCCGGTATCCGGCTGATTGGAATTATCCTGGTCTCCATCATCTCATTCTGGATTTTTGCCGAGATATTTGGTTACCAGTTCAGTATCTCGTTTGTTATGCTGTATACGGGCCTTGATCTGGCAACAATCATGGTTCTTCTGCTCTATGTCAAGGATCGGCGGCTGGTTGAGGCAGTACTGACTGATTTGATCGAAAGGAGTGAAAAAACTGCTTCATCGGATCGGTTTTACGGGGAGTTTGAAGCAATAATAAGTGCCCTGAAAAGCCCGGATGAACATGACCGGGAAGAAGCAGTGGATGCACTTTCGGGATTATCTGATGAACGGGCAATTCTTCCCCTTATCAGGTCTCTCCAGGATGAAAGCCCTTATGTACGGAGGGCTGCTGCGGAAGCACTGGGAAAAAGCAGCTCACATAAACCGGTGAAATCCCTGATCCAGGTTTTAACCGACCAGGATCGGTATGTCCGGGAAGCAGCCGCAGAAGCCCTCGGTCACCTGGGGAATTATGCAATTCCCGATCTCCTGAAAAACCTGGGAAATGAGGACTGGAGGATCAGGATCGGATCGGTGATTGCACTCCGTGTATCCTCCGGTTCATTACCTTCCCTGGATCCGGTGATATTGGTATTGTCTGATCCCTCTCCGTATGTCCGGAGAGAAGCAGTAAAAACCCTTGGCCGGATAGGAGATCAATCGGTTGTGCCGTACCTGGTGCAGGCAACGAAGGATAACGATCCCGGGGTTCGTCTCCGTGCTGTTCGCGCCGTGGCAAAACTGGGAAAACCTGAAGAAGTCGTGATAATTCTCAAACGCTGTTTGCAGGATTCAGATAGTGCTGTCCGCGTTCGGGCAACGGAGGAACTAAAAAATATAGACGAAGGGAAGATATAAACCAGACCATTGATTTCTGTTCATCCTCTTTAATTGGTGTTTTCTCTTCTTCACCTGAGCAATTCTTCATTCTGGGTTGTGAGAATAAGATATACCGGAGTTTATCCTCTATAGATGTTTCATAAATGGTTTGAATTCTGGGATTATATCCTTCTTTTTGGTTGGTGAGGATATCTACATTATATCTGGTGTCGGATATAAAAATATGGGTCTCTCTCTTTTAATATTATTCACTCGGAAATATACCCAAATAGAGAATGTAAATATCTTTTTGTGTCCTAATAGGCAATACTTATATTGTATAAATACAGATATGACTTCATTGGAGGGTAGTATGCAAAAAGATGACGCATTTACCGGTTTGGAAGCAGCAATAATTGTGATAGCTTTTGTGGTTGTGGCTGCAGTGTTTGCTTATACGGTATTGGGATCCGGGTTCTATGTTACTCAGGAGTATCAGACACAGGTTCATGCAGGACAGCAGTCCTCGCAGTCTTCATTGTACCAGCAGGGAGGATTGTATGGAACATTATACGATTCCGGGACATATAAAGGGCAGTTACAGACGTTGACATTCTCGATTTACATTCCGGATACCGGGCTGGATCAGGATCTTACCGAAATGATCATATCATACACGGAGAGTAATATTCAGACTCCGAAAGATTATGAATGGGCTGAAACTGATCTGAATGATGGTCACCATTTCTATACCGATGGAATAAAACTACTTAAAGCAGGTCAGAATTGTAAAGTGAAACTGTCAGATGTTCAGGGCCCTTCGGCCGGAGGCTGGTTCTCGATTGAGTTAAGACCAAAGAGAGGATCCCCCACAGTTATAAAGCGGTACCTTGCTAGTGGATATGAGGGTGGGTCAATTTATTAATTCTATTTTTAAAAATCTATATTATTCTTCTTTTAAATATATATTCCCATCGACAGGTATAAGTGCTAATACTTCCTATAAAGTGGATGTCCCGGGTGAACCGGGAGTGGTGAAGTATATGAAGAAAGATTCAGCATTTACTGGTCTTGAAGCGGCAATTGTGCTTATTGCATTCGTTGTCGTTGCAGCAGTCTTCTCATATGTTATGCTGGGCGCAGGGTTCTTTGCAACCCAGAAGTCCCAGGAAGTGACCTATGCAGGTATGAAACAGTCGACCTCTAACATCATTCTTGATGGACAACTCTATGGTAGTATGAATGCCGGAGGGACCTCGATGACTGCTTTAACTTTCTATATCAAGGTTCCGGAAGCTGGCGAAACTCAGGATCTTAAGTACGTAACCTATCTCTGGACAAAGGAGAATTTAGAGGTTCAGGAGCTTGCATCAACTGGAATTACTCCAGATACAGGTAAACTTAATCCAGGCGGACGTAAGAAAGTTACACTGACCGTACCCAACGGTAATTTACCAGGAGCTGGTGAACGGTTTACATTAGAAATTAAACCAAAGACTGGTGCAGCAACCCTTATATCCAGAACTCTTGCAGACGGATATAACGGTGGAATCATCATCTGATCCCATCTCTTTTTTGTTTTTTCTGATTTCGCTTTATTCCGAAAAGTTAAAAGATATATAAAAATAATGATATCTAATGATATCATTCTCTAAAAATAAAGAATTATTTCTGTTAATTAGTGTTTTTTGTTTTAGTTTTTGTATTTCTCTTTTGGTAACCTCACCGGCTATATATATAAATGATGAATGGATTAGTGCTAATCAATTGTTTCAACTCTATTCTGGTGACCAATTATTAGAAAATGAAGGAAAATATGGTTATCTATTTACTGGTGAGATGACAAATTACTTCGCTTTTCGTGGGAATTCGTTAGCATATAGTTTATTTCTTCCTGTTATTTCAGTCATACCCATGTGGGTATTTGCCCATGTAGGGA
>NZ_JAJRBM010000216.1 GCF_028679455.1 Methanospirillum sp.
ATTACAGAAGAACGCCGGCGTTTGATCTCAATATCTCAAATTATGATCTGAATTCCTGGGCCTCTGAACTGATTGCAGGTTCCTGAACGGATTCAGTTCCGGCATCATACAACAAAGAGAGATACCTGGCATTAAATACCACTATCAGAACATCCAGGAAAACACAGACGAGGATCCGAATAACGGTCATTATTACATTTATTCCAGGAATAATAGCCTCTGCAATAATTCCAAAGATCACAAAAACCAAGGTTATCAAATAAATTCCACCAGAGAACAGGGCAGTAAGAAAGAGCAGGAGAAGAAGGGACAGGAGATACCGAACCCATCCAATATCACCTATCTTTGCGAGGAGTGCAGATATTTCAAATGCAGATCTGACACTCCCAGTACGGCAGAACCGTATAAGACCGATAAAACTGATTGTACATAATATGATGTATAGCAGCATGGACAGAACAAATCCCCCGATTACAATACCTATGGTTTGGAGTAGTTCGGGTGAGATCACCAGGGGTTGGGAAGTTGAGGAGATCTGGCGAAAATCCTCAATTTTTTGTTGTAATGGGAGAAGCACAGTCAAGACACCTATCAATACAGGAATTACACTATATCCAAGACCAATTACCGAAAGAATAAACCCATCCCGAAAAAGAGTCTTCATGTCTCGAACAGGTGGGGCTGGTGAGATACCCCGGTATATCCGGGCAACATACCCGGACTGCAATATCATCAATAGTACCCCCACAGCGATCAGTATGATTACAACATACAATGAATACGGGTAGATAGACTGTGGGAGAGATACCGGATCTCCCAATTGTAACCCATGAAAATATTTGTGAACGAGTGATTTTTGTCCTACGTCAATCAGAAAATTCCCAATTCCAAGTATTGATAGGAGAATCCACGTTCCTGGTTGCCGAATCACTCCCTCAATCACATACTGAAAGGTTGATGATATTCTCTCTGAGGTATCCATAGGGATCAGTAATACTATTTGGGATTTTGATGACATTTAATAATTATTATATGCTTTTCTTGTGAGGATCATATCTGGATCTGGTTTTCTCACCAGGAGAAAAACCTGCGATTCTCATGGGAATGGTGTTTATGTCTGTCGGTTCAGAAATCAGGACGCTGCTCGTTCATCCGGCATCGTTTTTTACGCTGAAACAGGAAGAAGGAGTTAAGCGATCGCTCCTTTTATTTTGTATCCTCTCGCTGGGTGTCGTATTCAGTTATGCACTCTCTACCATTGTCTTTTCGTTCATGAATCCACGTATGAGTCCGGCGATATTCATGGATCTGTTCCCCGAATATGGTCAGACCCTACTAATCTTCTTCCTTCGTTATATCGGATTGATTTTAGGTCTAATAATCATCACATACCTGGGTTTTCGCCTTTTCAGATTACCAGCAACGATTCAAAAGACAACACTCATTTTCTGTTATGCACAAACTCCATTGGCTCTTCTTATCATCGGCCAGTTATTATTAACCATTGTTGCAGCGTTTATAACCCGTTTATTTACCCCGTTTTTTGTAACCCTCTATATTTTCACCTGTTTACCACTCATCGGGATCATCTGGATGAGCATCATTGCGATCAGGGGATTTCATGAATTTCAGATTCTCACGAATATGAGGCAATATTTTGAGATTGCAGTCATTATACTCATATTAGGTTGTGGATTTCTCTTTACACTAGGATTCTTAGCCTTTGCTGGACTTTCACCAGATAAACTGACCTCGGAAACGAAAACTCTGATTCAGAGTGAGACGGTCTTCCCGACTCCGAATAATACCTGGTCGCAGTATCGAAATGAGGGTATGGGAATTGAATTTCTCTTCCCTGCCGACTGGAAGGTGAACACAACCAGAACTACGAAAGAATCACAGATCTGGTATGTTATCACTTCGGGGAATAAACGCGAAGAAAACCGTTCATCCATCGGCGAAAAAGGTACGCTCAGTCAGATGATGTCAGAACGCTCGCATCATTATATGTGGCCGATCAAGGTGACCGGAAGTCCGGTAGGATCCCGATCTCTTGACGAGGCAGTGAGGGCTGATATTGCCCAGCAGACACTCCTAAACTATGATATGCTCAACCAATCGCCAATCAGAATTGATAACCGGACCGGAACTATCGTACATATGCAGAGGGTATCTGAACAAACAAACTCCATTTTCTGGGGAAATCAGATCCTCTCTATGAAAGGTGAACCTGAAGTATCAGAATATGAAGATCTTGTCTGGGTTGATGCAAATGGCATGCGGTATTCATTTCAAATGACTTTCTTTGCAGCAGGTTATGATCAGTATCGCCAGGAGTTTTCTGATCTTCTTGATTCTATCAGGTTTACAGAGGTATCTCCCGTGATATGAACTCTGCTGTTCATGACACAGTGTCATACATATTTCGAGCTAAATTCAGGTTCATAGTACGAATGTATGGATCATAACATGTCTAATCATCATGAATCAACTACCTGACCATTCTCTCTGGTTCTTCTGGATACTAATTGGTATTGGGATTTTCGTTCTCATCCCGATAACTTCAGGAACCGGAACCCAGGAGGATCCTGCTACTCCCAACCTGTCTCCCTATACCCAATATGCGCAATGGGGGAGATATGGATCAGAACCTGGAGAATTTGATGATATCACTGACATCACAACCGGACCAGATGGAACCATTTATGTATCAGATCATGGAAACAACCGGATTCAGGCATTTTCAGAAAATGGGACTTTTTTACAATCATGGGGTGAATGGAACCCGGATAACCGATTATTGATAAATCCCGGAGGACTGGTGACTGATACAGGTGGAAACCTCTACATGATTGAATTATTGTTTAATCGCATTTTCATGTGGAATCGAACCAGTAACCAGACAAAAACATATGAGATTCCTGAAACCCTCGTTGGCAGGCATTGGGGAGAGAAAACGATTGCCCTTGACACCAGTAACAATATCTACATAGCTGATCCTGGAAACCGGACAATCTGGAAAACTTCACCAAATGGAGAATTTATTCAATCATGGAAATTCCCCTACCCTCGTGGGGAAGAACATCCACCCAAACAGATCCTCATTGATGACAACAATACGGTATATATCTGTGATTTTTGGTCAGAATACATCTACAC
>NZ_JAJRBM010000217.1 GCF_028679455.1 Methanospirillum sp.
CGGTCTGAACCACATACGAGATCTCACCTCTGAAATGCCTGATACAGGTGATATGGAACCGGTCACTTACCTCTTCTTCAGGCGGGAACGGATAATCATACGGGATGTACAGAGTAACATCACCAGGTTCTGCAGCATGAGTAAGGACAAATCCCTGCTGCGTGATCTCACAGAGACGGTTTGAGATGAGCGTGCGTACCGTGGCAAGTTCACGGGCAAACTCTTCGGTAGAACATTCAACGTCAGGTCTGGTGTTCTGAAAAATTGTCTGATATACGCTGGTGCCAATGATGTCACCAGGTTTATGCTCATCCAGAATCCGGGTAACTGCCATTCGTTCTGAATCCAGGGTAGCAAGCGTATCATTCCAGACCGAAGGATCAAACTCCACCGGATTGTCTCCTCCATCATCCCGGGAAACCCCTCGCTCCAGATGTTTCTCCTGGCAGGCGGTAAGAAATGAACGTAGATCCTCATGCTGCCCAGCCAGGATCAACGCAACATTCATCCGTGGTTCAGTTAAAATTCTTGCGGGAATATTCTCTTTCTTCAGGTACCTGACTATCTCTTTCGCCGCCTCCTCCGAATTAATTGATATCTGTTCCTCAAGTACCATTCACCATCAATCTGTTTTTCAGATGCATAATCCCTCCGAAAGGTGTCATAACAGGGAATATCATGATATCACCTATCAGAAAGATGAACGGCATGGTATCGAACCTGATATTCGCTATGTATCCATCCATCAGCCAGAATCCGGATCATCACCGTGATCACGCTCATCACCAGATCCAGGGTCATTTGGATTCGTACCCATCTGTCTGACCCACCTGGTGGCCACCGTCGCTGCCCGCGGATAGAGTTCAGCAAGGATCGTACCAAGACCAGCGTCTCCGAGAGAGATCGGACACTTACCCAGTTGTTTCTGCAGATATGTGCTGAGAAACGCTTCATCAGGAACCTGGATATCCGGCAGGTTAGCCAGCGGCCCATGAATATCACCTGCAATCCGGTAGTAGGAACACGACTGGACTGGATCCGGCTTAACGTTCCCTTTATCAACTGATATATCCTGATCTGCAGTTCTGGCATTGCGTAGTCCGGCAAGCACCTCCTCCCGGGTCTTTCCCAGCAGAAGAAACAGAAGAAAGGGATCCTTGTCGATATTTTCTGTCAGAAGGAAGAAGATTGCTGCCTCGTGTTTGCAGGGATTTCCCCGATCAGGGCAATTACATCCTTTACTCTTGGGTTCCACTTTTGGAAAGAGTGAGAGTCCTTTTTTTGAGAGGCGTCGTTCCATTCCTTCAGGTACAGAACCGGCCATAAGACGTGCAGCAAATGATGCCTCGTCAGCAATTACCTCAAAGAGCTGATTCCATGACTTTTCAGAGAGGGGAGTAAACCTGATCCTGACTGCATAGATGTAGGAACCTGACACCTTTGCTTCAACCGAGCACGGAGATGCCTCCATCCATTGAACCTGTCCGTTTCGGGCATATGATTTTCCCGAATTCAGTCTGATATAATCGTTGGAATGGACCATCAGTTCAAGAAATTTTCTGCCCCACCAGGTCTCTCCGACCGCTCCCCGCTGGGATGTCAGGATACAGGTCAGAGGCATCGGGGCAGTATGCGACGTCATCAGTACTCCTCAAATACAGTATCACGAAGGGATATCACATCCATCAATTCTCCGGTAGAGAGCGAAGTCAGCCAGTCTTCTCCACTGGTCAGCACTTCATTTGCAATCCCGCGTTTTCCTGCAAGCACATCATCAATCCGTTCCTCAAGGGTTCCTGCTGCAACCATCAGATGAACCTGCACATCGCGAAGCTGACCGATCCGAAACGCCCGATCAGTAGCCTGATCCTCAACTGCAGGATTCCACCACCGGTCAACATGAAAGACATGATTGGCACGGGTCAGATTCAGCCCGGTGCCTCCTGCCTTGAGCGAGATGACAAAGAACTTCGGGCCATCTGGTTTCATGAACCTGGTAATCAGATCATCGCGGGTGCGCCGTCGGGTTCTTCCGGTCAGGAGCAGAACCGGGGCGTGGAAATGTTCTTCAATGGCCTGGTGAAGCAGGGTCGCAAACGACGCAAACTGAGTGAAGATGATCGCAGCATCACCTTCATCAGCCACTTCTTCAAGCATCTCAATCAGACGCCTGACTTTTCCTGACCTGGATGCTGCCATCACCCCGTCATGGGTAAAGAGGTTGGGGTGATCCGCAATCTGTTTCAGTTTGGTCAGGGCAGCCAGGATCATTCCTCTTCTGGCAATCCCGGTGAGATTATCTGCTGCAGATTTTACCTCGTTCACTACTGCCTGATACAGCGTTACCTGCTCCTTGGTAAGCGTGACAAAGATCCGCGATTCCATCTTTTCAGGGAGATCACGGATTATATTCCGGTCGGTCTTCAGTCTGCGAAGCAGGAATGGGTGAATCAGACGACGAAGTTCTTCAGCTTTTTCCTGATTGTGATCCTTCTCGATGGGAACCGCGTATCTGGTCCTGAATTGTTGCCCTGATCCAAGATACCCGGGATTTAAAAACTGCATGATAGACCAGAGTTCGCTCAACCGGTTCTCAACCGGTGTTCCAGTCAGGGCAACCCGGTGATCACCCTGAAGCAGAAATATGGATCTGCTCTGTTTGGTCCGTGGGTTCTTGATATTCTGTGCTTCATCAAGGATCACACTGTTCCATCTGATACCGGTGATGAGATCGAGATCCCTGGCTACCAGGGGGTATGTGGTGATGACAAGGTCATGAGAAAAGGCAATATCAGAAAATCCTGATTTTTCCCTGCCGGTGCCATGGTGAATATACACGGAGAGGGTAGGGGAAAACCGGTGCAGTTCCCGTTCCCAGTTACCGGCAACCGAGGTAGGACAGATCAAGAGTGACGGACCTGAAATACCTGACTCCTTGCGAGCCAGAAGGTATGCGATGGTCTGCGGAGTCTTTCCAAGACCCATGTCATCAGCAAGACAGACCCCGAGTCCGCGTTCTGCACCTGCAAGCAGGAACGAATACCCGCTCTTCTGATAGGGTCTCAACTCACCGGCAAATGAAGACGGAACATCCTGCTCCTTGAGCACAGGACCAGCCTTCGCAGTCCTGACCATGTCCTGACACCAGGTATCATCACCGATCACCTCAATAAAGGTGTCATCCTCTCCGGCAAGGGCAGTAAGCCTGAACAGATCAACAGAGGAGATCTTCTTTCCTGCATACGCTTCCTGAAGCCTGAGCAGGTTCTTCTCAAGATCGGCAGCATGGCAGACCATCCATCCATCACCGGTCCTGATGATTGAGTTCTTCAGATCGGTTCGCTTGAGAAACTCTTCGGCAGAAAGGATCTCGTCACCGAGAGCAACCTGATAATCAAACCCAACGATGGTATCAAGACCGAAACAGGTGACTGCGTTCGTATCCCGGGTGACCCTTACTCTGATTACCGGTCTGGTCCGCTGATCTGTCCACCAGCCGGGAACGATGGTCTCGATACCGACATCTTTGAGCAGTGGGACATCATGGGTGAGGAAATCCCAGAGTTCAGCGGTCTTGAGCGGAAATCCACAAGGAACCGGGCTATTGAGTGAAGCAAGGATCGGGGAGGAGACTTCAGATCCCTTTCCCAACTCACCAAGAAGCGTCTCTTCAAGAATTCGTACTGAAGGGACAGTCTGGGGGAGGGACCTGCCACCGGCCCAGATATCCCGGGCCGGGATAAGGCAGGTAGGGTCATCAGCAGGTCTGAGTTCAAAGGTGATCAACCAGTTCCCCTGCTCTTTTTCAGGTTCATGAACTCTGAGAACCAGGGTGAGCAGTACTGATGCCGGTTTCTCTACCGGTTGCTGCATCCAGGATATCAACCGCTTTCCGTCACCGTGCTCGGCAGGAACCAGAGAGTCCAGACCAAGAAGGGCCCCCTGTCCTGTCAGGCCAAGATAAAAGATCAACGGAACTGTCTGCTGGATCAGGACTGCCGGTGTCAGATGAAGATCAACCGGGCGCTGAACCAATGCTTCATAGATGGTTCTCCTGACCAGCGAGGTCAGGAACGTGTACACGGTTGATTGAGCCTGATAATCCTGCAATGCGGGATCATGAAGGCCAAAACCCGTTGCAGGAACACAAAACGAGGGAATCGCCGTGTTGAATGCACGGATCATCTCATGCTCATGCTCATCAGGATAGAGATCCCAGAGAGCACGAAATCCTGATCTTCCACTCATCCGGTACGCAGGCAGATAGTGACCGGCAGCGATCAGGTGCAGGCCGCCTCTGGTTACGGCATCCCAGAAACGAAACGAGTCAGTAACGATACAAGAGTCCTGGCCTATATCACGAATTCCGGCAATGAGGAGCGGGAGAAACTCAAGTGGAAACCTGATTGCCGGGACTGTCCATGAGGAGGTACTGGTAGCAACAGGGATTCCTCTGTTGGTCTGATTATAATATTCAGGTGAGCAGAGCGGAGCC
>NZ_JAJRBM010000218.1 GCF_028679455.1 Methanospirillum sp.
ACCAATCAGTTCATACCGGAGATCGGGAGCATGGAACTGGAAGAGATTGACTGGAATGCGTTATGGATGAAGAAGCATCTCATTCGCACCATCTCTTCAGGATCTGATCTACAGGAAGAACGGTGGGATCAGATGGCCCCCTGGTATCAGTTGTGGTCAGAACATGATGAGTACTATCCCAAACTTCTCCAACGGGTCAAAATGGACCGTGACTGGTCGGTGCTGGATATTGGATGCGGAACAGGGATCATCAGTATCGCCGCAGCGATACGGTCAAAAAGGGTAACCGCCATCGATATATCCTCACAGATGCTTGATATTCTGAAATCTGAGGCGGATAGAAGATTTTTCGGAAACATCAGATACCTGCACCAGACATGGGAAAGTATCAAACTCAACTCAGATATTAAATCCCACGATGTGGTGATTGCTTCCCGGGCAATTGCCAGGACCGGCGATCTTCAGGAGTCATTACAGAAGATCAATCAGGCAACCAAAAAGTTCGCGTATGTTACTGCGTGGGGTGGAGAGGAAGGAGAATTTATCCATTCATTTCATCAGGCTATCGGCCGCACCCATACTGAAACCCCTGATGACATCTATGTTTATAATCTCCTGCACAGGATGAACATTTATCCCAACGTTGAACAGTTGCTCTGTAAGAACCAGATCCTCTATGATACCCCTGATCATGCCCTGGAAAGTTATCAGATACTCTTACACCTCACTCCGGAAGAGACAAATATTGCCAGAGATTTCCTATTCACGCATTTAAAGCGACGAAAGAACGGTAAGTATGAGACCCCTGAAACCCGGACCAGATGGTCCCTGTTCTGGTGGGAAAAGAACCATACTGATACTGAAAACCCATGATAATCCATTACCCGGAATTCCCGATTCCATCAGAAGCACGTTTGCCGTGGCATCCATTTTGATGGATAGAGGGGTTTATTCAGTTGCCAGATTCAGATACGTAACACGATAGGATTCAGGATTTTGAGCAGGTATATATCTGACAGATTTCAGGCCTGGACTGATAGACCGTGCATACTGCTATTCCTTCCCCTCTCTCTCGTAAAAAAGGGCATACCAATGGTTGATGGTTATAATTTGGATGTTCCTGGAACAGGTTTTGTTTATCTGGATCGAGAGAAACAATCTGCTCAATACCGGTGATTAGATACTGAATTCGATATTTATGATCATTCAGTTGTTCAACAATCCCCAGAACATCGCCCATAGACCTACAACAATGTCCACACTGTCGGCATGGTGATGCGATAGAATTCACCTGAACCCATATGATGCAATAGTCGGTCCCGGATGATTTCATATTACCGATATTGATCCGAGGTCAGGTTTCAATCAGAACCTCACTCCGTGAGATCATCGTATTTTTGTAATAAAATTCCAGATAGAATGTTTTTCCCCGGTTATCCGGGACAACGGACTCATTAAACCAATAACTTTGTTCAGGAATATCCTGAAGATAACTCAGATTATCACGCAGGATATAAAAAACATCACCGGGACGCATTGAGGTGGTTATTCCATCCCACGACAGTAATCCGGTAGCATTGGTAATATATTTTTTATTTACAAACGAAGAGAATTGGCTCGCATTCCGTCCAAAACTCTCAGAAGGTTTTACCATGACCTTTACTGCTGAAGTTGGGAGTGGGTCACCACTTATATGTCTGATCTCCATCCCCTGGGTCTGACTATATGTCGCCTGAATGGTAACAGATGGAGCTTTTGGTTCTGTTTCCACAAGACCACCTGCATAACTATTCACAATCGCAGCAATTATTAAAGTAAGGGTAAGCATGAGAAGCACCCCAATCACAGGAGAGACCGCTTGTTCCAGATCAGCCATATTATACCTCTGCAGTGATCTCCTTATCTGCGATTATTGCACCACTTGGAATATGAACAAACTGAATCCTGATCGGGGTACCTTCAGTAATACCCCCAGGTGACTGATTCCAGTAATGAGTGAGAACCTCATCCATTGCATCACCATCTGAAGCATTTACATTCATACGGGTTCCTGCTAACAGGGTGAAGTTTCCAAAATCCGAAGCTCCATCAACCCCTGTCTGCACCCCTGATCCATACCCCAGGGGATATGTTTTTGAGCCAACATTATGAGAATTCGGTGTAATAGTACACCGATTCGGCTGCCGGCTCTGATTTTTCCACTCTGTTATGAGTTTCAGATCACGCGATGCAATCCCTTCACTCACTGAAATTACCCTGATATCAAGAAAACTAGATGATGGATTATAGGTGTCATTTACCATCGAAGATTCAAATACTAATTGAGGGGGCTTTGTCTGGGTTTTTGCTATTCCCCCGGTAAATCCACTGATGATAGCAGCCAGGATAAGAGTCACGGTAAGCATCAGCATAATCCCTACCACCGGGGATACTGCTGGATCTGGTGGTAATATATCTCTCACAGATGTATGGAAGGGGGGATGAATCATCATATAATACTGAGTTGACATTGCCTATTTAGTTTACTTTTGAATTCAGTAAACATTATTAGCAAACATAACCTACTTACTCCTTCTCGGTCATCCAAACCGGTGTCGATCCAAAGACTCTCCATTCAGTAATTCATCAGGTATTAATAAAAAATAGTAGACCTAATTAAAAAGATAACAATATAATTTCAAAAGGTTTATGAGAAAGACTGTGCTATATTTTATAGGTCGAGATCAGGAGATTTACAGATGGTAAAAGTAAATGAGTTATACGAAATAGAACTGTTCCCATCAGACTGGAATGCTATCGTCTCGCAATATAATTCTAACAGAAAGGCAGGTCGTGACACCCTGCTTGATCGGACAATTGCCGGAGAACCGGTTCAGTGTGTTGTAACCGGATACACATGGAAAGATTCAAAAAAACCGGCAGCACCGATGAAACAAAAGATTCAGGTACAAATTACCGGAGTTAAGCAATCACCAAAAAATTGATCATTTTTGTTAGTCGGCCTTCAGGCCACACCCGTTTTCTACGCACCAGAAACATCAATAATCGGATTAGGATCATCCCGAAATCCATCCGGTTCCTTTGAGAGATCTTACTTTACATATTGCCACGAGTTAGTAAGCACGTAATGGTACGGTGAACATGGTCACATCCATGATCAATAATGGGGGATTCCATCTCCTCATATCGAAAAAGAGAGATTATCGTGGAGCCCTCGGGAAAGAATTATGCGACTAGGATTTATTCAGGATTACCGGGGTCTGATCCTTGAGTAAGGCTGCAACATCTTCATCGGTCATATCAAGGCGGTAGAACTTCTTATAAAATCCTTTGATCTCATCAGTAAGATTAAATCTGACCTTATCAGGATACATCGTACTCTGAAGCCATAAGGTCCCCAGAATTGACTCAGGCACCGGAAGTTCCCAGGACATCAGATACTTGGGCATACGGTATACCTGTTTGTTCTGGACCGCCGGAAGAGACTGCCAGGCAGGATCGGCAAGCAGTTCGCTTACACTCTTCGAGTTATAGGGGAGTAGCACAACCAGATCCGGGTTCCAGGTATAGACCTGATCGATGGTTACCTTGTTGTCACCACCGCTGACACCTTCTGCAACGTTCTTTCCACCTGCCATTGCAGCAATCTTGGCCTCATAGTAATCATCACCAAGGGTTGAGAGTGGTTCGCGTTGGCCGAAATACACACGTTTCTTATCTGAATCGGTGATACCATCTGCATTCTTCTTCACGATCTCCATCTTCTCATTATAATATGAGATAAAATCCTGAGCTTCTTTCTCTTTCCCTACAATCTTGCCGAGCAACTCATAACTTTTAATTAAATTATCGGGTTTTTCGACATCAACGATTACAACCGGTATATTCGCACGTTTGATATCTTCATTCACCTGGGTATAGGTATTCGCTGAAATTACCAGATCAGGATTGAGTGAGAGTAGTTCTTCCAGATTTACACTGGTTTTACATCCTGCAGAAGGAAGAGCACCAAGTGATGGTTCAGTTACATTGACCAGGTTTCGGTTTGCAGGTCCAATACAGGTCCCTACCAGTTTATCATCAGCTCCGATGACAAACAAAAACTGGCTCGTAAACGGATCAACGGTCACTATCCTCGTCACATCTGACGGAATATCAATGGTGTTACCTGCAACGTCGGTAATTGTCCGTGTTTCTGCCAGAGTTGCCATGGGAAGCACAAGAAATGCAGTTACCAGGATATACAGGAGAACATGATACTGAATACGCATAGAATGATACCTCAATACAGGTCATTAAAGACCTATGTACTGGATGGCATAAAATATTACAAAAAGATATCTATTTTGATCCTGATTAATGAAAATACATTTACGAAAGTTAACCCTATTTATTAATAAACCTTCGAACAAATGGTTTTACATATTCAACCACTAACTCCACCAGAGTATCAGGTTTTTCAGAATCCGGAATAGTGGAGAGAAATTCTGATAAATAATCTTCAATTCCCACAGACATTCCGGGTTTACTCTGGACTGCGATAATAGGGCTTCCAAGGATTCCGCTAATTGTTATCATGTCAGACTTGGAGATCAGATAGGTCGGGGACAGATACTGATACCCGGTAAAGATATGATTCCCTTTTGATAAGGCATGAAGGATCTCTGATGTTACCGGGCTGGACAAACGATACTCGGTCCGAACCTGCCCATCTGACAGGACAATACTGCGGGTAACAGATAGTATCTTCATCCCTAATGGATCAGTCACATGAGGTCTTCAAAGATATTGCTCCTGCTCATCCATGCATCTGATCATTTATCATATGAATGCAAAAAACCGGAATCATTGACGAAGAGATAAGTTCATCCTACCATAGTTGTGAGCGAGGCATCGGATGAGTCTTCATAATAAAAGAGGTATAAATAGGAGATAATATCCCTATCGTCACTGGACAATCAATATTATGATCACGGATAATGATTATTCAGATATTGCCACCCTGAAAGGAAGATGCATGTTTGGACTGAAACGCATTCTCGATCAATTCTTTTGAAAAAGCATCAGGAACAACTCCGTCCTTCGCATACAGATAGAGTGCAGTGTTGTACACACCCTGCATTGCATTGGCAATTACGAAGAGAATGATCAGAAGTAACAGATACAAGGAGATCACCGCGATACTAATTGTCGCCGATCCAACCATCAGAACCAGAGTAACCGGCACGAATGCAATCAATGCAATGAGTATGAATATCAGTGCAACACCTCCCTGACCAATAACCGTCTCCCCCCAGGTACGCTTAAAAAGAGAGGCTGATTCTTGTATTGATGCAATCGTGCCACGTTTCTCAATTATCATAACAGGAATCACAAAAAATGTCAGAAGACTCCATGCAACACCGATAAATGATGAGATGACCTGAGCGATGATATTGTTATTATCCCTGATTGCCTGAAGGATAAGCCCGATGGTCGCAGAGATGAGTGCCCAGATAAAGATCTGTCCAATATTTTTTCGTGCTGCGGTGATACCATCAAAGAACGTAGGATCTCCTCCGGTCAGTCTGATATGGGCACAGGCAACTAGTCCGGCATTAAAGAAGATAACCACGAAATAGGTGATCAGATAGAAGAGAAATATCCCCACATACACAAACGGAGAACTTTGATGTTCAGTATTCAGACCTGCACCAAGGATGACTGCCGGAATAAGAAATGAAGCAGCGATAATGAGGCAGATGATACCAGACAGCACCGGGAATAACAGGATCTCCTTATCCTTCATGAGTACTGCCCAACTCGCTTTGATAAGCGTGATGCTTCTGCTAATAGACGTAAACATACCTTAGTTCTATCAT